>NZ_JXIS01000200.1:0-9389 GCF_000836715.1 Bacillus sp. L_1B0_5
TTTTTGAATTGCTTTATTTTGCGAAAGTGATTTAAAGTTTTCATTTTTAGATGATACATGTGTATTTTGATTAAATACTGCCGAGTTGGCCATAGTTAAAATTGCGCCAGTTTTTACATCGGTGACTACAACATAACCAGCTTTAGCATCAGGTGTTTTCTTAATTTGCGATCTTAATGCTTCTTCTGCTTTTTGCTGCAATTTAGAGTCTAGGGTTAGCCGGACATCTTTTCCTTTTTGTACGTTTTGAATGTTCCAGAAGAAGTTTTTATTACCAATCTTAAAAATAAGAGTTTTTCCTGATTTTCCTTTTAAATCATTTTCATATTGCAGCTCAATCCCGCTTTTTCCAACAGTCTTATGCTTTGAATTAAGGTCATTTTCTACATACCCAATTACTTGTGAACCAATTTCGTGTTTAGGATAATATCGAATCCATTCATCTTTAATTATTACATTATTGGGTTTGTTTTTGTTTATGAATGTAAGTTCATTCTCAGTTATATCAGAGTATAACGGTATATCATTCATAGTTTGCTTTTTACAAGATTGCTGTAATTGTGATTTTATGTCCTCTGCCGAAATGTCATGTTGAAATACTTTTGAAAATTGATTGAAAAAAGCTAATGTGTTTGATGTATCTTGTTTCGATAGCTTTTCATCATTAGAAGTGCAATATAGAGACTTAACTTTCTTATTTGTAGCTAGTATTACACCATTTTGATCAAAAATCTTTCCTCTTTCAGCTGAAGAAGTTGCGATAGTAATTGAAATGAAGTTGATTTTTGATAAAATTAGTAAAATCAAACCTACGATAGAAAGAACCGCAAAAAATCTCCATCTTTTTGTATGTAACATATAACCCTCCCTTATGTAGCCTATTTCATCTTATAGTTAATTATTTTTTTTGTAAATGTGGAACAACCTTATTACTTAGGTTTTCTATTAAGTATTACAGCATGAAGAAAGGGATAATCAGTATGAAACGTTATTAGCAAGTCTATTTGTAAGTTTAAAAGGAGTCATTATACAGTTGAGCATTTCTAATGTAAGCAACCAAACAATAGAGAGAAAAACAGGAAAGAAGATTTTCATCGTTTTATTAAAATGAGAGTTCGTTTGATGTTAGGGTTGAGATCTTATCAAACTACAATTCATTGTACAATCAAGCATTTAAACAATCTAATTGAACAAGGTTAAAGGCATGTAACGAGACGTTTTGCCAAATCTGCAGGGTTTAAAAATCTCTGTCATGCTTCACGTTAACAGTAAAAAGTCGATTATCCCCTAACGGACAGGAGAAAGCGGCTTTTTCTACATGAAAAATTGCTTAGCGTACGTTAAAAAATTTCCTTAAACGACATCTAATGTTTGCTATGGGACTTTTTTGGGGTAATGAGTTTAGTAACTGGTTTTTGAGATGAATCATTATCATGTTATTATCAATGAAAGATTAAATTGTCTAAAAATGACATTGTCAAATTAACTTAAATTAGTTATCATAAAAACGAACAAAACAGGAGATGAGCAGATGAATATAAACTCAAAAAAATCTTTTTCAAAAGTTTCTCATAGGAAGTTAGTCGATGAAGTCTTGGAACGTCTACAAGAAAAAATTTTTTCTGGTGAATACGCAGTAGGCGATCGACTTCCTACAGAGCCACAATTAATGGAAGAGCTAGGCGTAGGACGTTCGACGCTACGAGAAAGTATAAAAATCTTAGTACATGCCGGCATATTAGAGGTTCGGCAAGGACACGGTACTCGTATTGTATCACTAAGTATGGTACAAGATTCATTTGAAAAAAGGTTACAAAATGCCAATATAGACCATGTATTTGAAGCAAGAAATATGTTAGATAAAGAAGTAGCTATGCTGGCTGCAAAACGCCGCGATGAGGAAGACCTTTTACTCCTAAAAGGATATTTAAACAAGAGGAAGAACGCTCTTCACGAGGGGAATTATTTAGAATATATAGATGCAGATATTCAATTTCATCTATCTATTGCAAAAGCAAGTAAGAACCAGGTTATGTTGGATTTGTATCAATCATTTGTACCCGTTCTTCGTCATATCCTAACCCAATTGATATTAAATACAAATGACTATCAAGACAACTCTGTTATTCATGAAAAATTGTTCCAGGCTATTTTAAATCAAAATGCAGAAAAAGCACAAACATACGCTATTCAAAATTTGGAGCTGAAATAAGCTCCTTAAATAACAACTAAAAACATCAGATGATATTATGAATTATGAAGGGAGATAGATAATGCCAGAAACTATTTTTCAAGTAAAGTCCATTAATATTGGCAAAGTTGAAAATCTAAGCTATGGAAAAACTGTTATTTCAACAGCGATAAGAAAGCGTCCTGTCCAAGGAAGGATTTTTTTAACGAAAATAGGTTTAATTGGAGATGAACAAGCCTATAAGGACCATGGCGGAAAAGATAAAGCTTTGTGTGTGTATTCTTATAATCGTTACGCCTATTGGAACAATATAATCCATAACATGATAGATGATTCACTCTTTGGAGAAAATATCACGGTATACGGTTTGACTGAAGAAAAGATTCATATTGGGGATATCTTCGCCTTCGGAGAAGCAGTCATACAGGTTTCCGAGCCAAGGAATCCATGTTATAAGCTTGCTAAAAAATATGACGTTCCTAATCTAGCGTTTGAAATGCAACAAACAGGATATACCGGTTTCCTATGTCGAGTGCTACAAGAAGGTAATGTGTCGGCAAGTGATTGTTTACAACTTGTTGCATCGCATCCTAAAAGGGTATCGATTTCACAAGTCAATCATGTTAAATTCCACAATAAATACAATAAAGAAGCACTAGAAAGAATTATTGAGGTGGATGCACTATCGGACAGTTTAAGAGAGTTGCTATTGATACGATTAAATAAATAATTACACCGTAAAACATCAGATGATATACTCAATATTGATGTTTTGAGAGAGGAGATATATAATTTGAAAAATAGAAAACGAACCTATATCTATATATTGGCATTATTTTTTGCTTCTATTAATTTACGTATAGGAATCACATCAATCTCACCTTTATTAGAGACAATTCGTCAGGACTTAAACATGAGCAACTTTTCCGTTAGTTTTCTGACATCTATTCCCGTATTATGTATGGGTGTGTTTGCATTACTTACAGGTAAGGTGAACAAGAAGTATGGAGCAGAAAAGGCAATTTTAGCTTGTCTGATTTTAATTGGAGTTGCAACATGTATGAGAGCTTTTACTTATTCAGTTCTCACATTGCTTATTAGCTCTCTATTTATTGGTATTGGTATTGCGGTTGCTGGTCCATTGCTATCTGGATTTATTAAGGAGAAGTTTCCTACTAAGATTGGTTTAATGATAGGAGTATATTCAGTTGGAATGGGAACAGGTGCTTCCTTAAGCGCAGGGATGACTATCCCTTTACAACATGTATTGAAAGACTCTTGGAATATGGCACTTGCATTTTGGAGTGTGTTTACCATTGTTGCTCTTCTCTTCTGGTATCCCGTTATGAGACTAGATAAAACTACTAAAACACATAATAAACAAAACAATATATTACCATTAAAAAATAAGAAGGTATGGTTGTTTACAGTCTTTTTTGGACTGCAATCGGGTATTTTTTATTGTATTACCACTTGGCTTGCCCCAGCAACTCAAAGTGTAGGGTTAAATAGTCAGCAAGCTGGAACTCTGGTTACCGTCTTTACATTTGTTCAAATGGTATGCAGCTTTGTCATTCCAACTTTAGCGGATTTTTATAAAAATCGAACATTTTGGTTATTAGGTAGTGTGTGTTTTGTGGTAATAGGTTTGTCACTCATGATATATCCATTGACTACAGCATGGATCCCTTCTATTTTACTTGGAATTGGGCTTGGTGGGTTATTTCCGTTGGCTCTTATGTTACCGTTGGATGAAACAAATACACCGGAAGATGCAAGTGCATGGACTGCCATGATGCAGTCAGGAGGATATATAATTGGTGGACTTATTCCTGTTTTAGCAGGTATTATACGTGACTTTTCTCAAGGTTATCAACAGGTGTTTCTCATGATATTATTTTTAAGCGTGATTCTGTTCATTTTAACTTTAGTAATGAATCAGAGAAAAGTAGAAACTAAGGTCTTACAGTGATATCCAGTTGATATAATAAAAACTTAGAGTGGGCTTTTCCTTAGAGCAGAAAGCCCATATTCTTTTTTATCGAATTTGCTTAGCGTATATTTTCGTTAAAATGTGGGTGGTACCCCATGCCCATCAACATAAGATTAAATAAAAGTCCATTCAACTAGATTTTTTCTGTTTTCTAAAGAGGTGATATCAGCTATCTAAAAATCTGCATACCAAATAAACCCTAACGGGTTTCAATTTTTTAATTAAGCTACATGATTATGAGTAACGAAGCAATTCTACATGACACCCAATATATCAAAGACTGTTTTCTTCTCATATCAATGAGATTTCCTTCCGTTTTTCTGCAAAAAATTAAACAAACGAAGCAAGATTTTTGATAGTTCTTGAGTATCTTTTTGTAGAGCTTGATAAAGAAGTAGAAAGTAATCTTTAATAATATAAACCGCTTTATATTCACTCAGCTCTCGTTTCTTCTTGGCGAGGAGTAATTGACGCATTTGAAACATGGTGGAGGAGCAAAGAAGGATACTAATTAATTGTCCATATAAATGACATTCTAGCCGTTCTAATTTTACAGAATTACAATGATGAATACGAAAAAATGATTTCCATGTTTTAAATATCAATTCAATTTGCCATCGTAAGGAGTAAAAATCGTATACTTGTTCTCTTGGTAGGTATTCCGAAGGGATATTCGTAATGTAAAAGTTGATTGCACTAAGTCGCTTACTGCGTTCTTTATAGGTGATTTGCTTCTTGTGTTCTTTAGAAGCTAAGTCCTTTTGTCTACGTTTCATTTGCGTTTCAGTTAATTTATACAGAATAAGTCTTGCAGGAAGTTTTTGATACATTCCAATATAAATCTCAGGAATCTCATATGTTTCACCAGACTGTAATTGGTCAATAAATTGCTCCATATCTAGTTGGACGTACTCAGAGTGCTTTTTTATTGTTCCATTTTGAAAGTATTCAGGCTCTCTATTCTTCTGATATATACGAGTATTGAGCTTTAATCGTGAAATAAAATAAGCACCACACTCGTCTATCATATGCAGATCTTTCAAATCAAAATATCCTAAATCACGTATACATACATCGTGCGGTTGAAGAGACGTTAAGCACGTAGAACCATAATTTTTATCATTGTGCTTTCCAGACCCTACATAAACATGTAAAAACTGACCACTAAGTAAATCGTACTCTAGTTGAATTTTTACACCAGCACTATGACCACTACCTCCTGAACCTTGATATGTAAAAGCAAATTTATCTGGAATCTGAAAATGTGTAGAATCCAATACACGAATACTGCGAAAATGGTTTGTATATACAGTTGAAATCTTACTAGATGTACAGAGTTGTTGGTGGAGTAAATAGGTTAATATTTGTTGTAAAAGCTGCACAGCCTGAGAATTAAATCGTTGATTGAGTCCTTCTGGACTCATAGAAATACCTGTATTTGTTTCTAAGCGACTACATAATTGTGTCAATGAAGTATGAGCTATATTTTGGCCTAACCAAACACATAGAGCCACTAAATCTTGAGCACGGTATTTACTTTTTCGTTTAACAAACCCTATCTCTCTAGCTAATTGTTCTAAAACATGTGGTGACATATATCGTTGTAACTCTTTAGAAAATAATTCTAGTTCATTAGAAATCGATAAATTCATACCAAAAACGCCATCCTTTCTGTATATTTCTACAAAAAGAATAGCGTTTTTTTCATTATATGGATATAAAATTTTTCTAATTTGATGGAGAAGTGTTGTGCACCGCTATTTAATAGACTATAGAAAAGGTATAAGTAATGGGTATCATGGAAAAAAACGGGAAAATATAATAAACTTAGAAAGAACTATTTATTACTGTCTAAAGGGGCGAGTTATATGAATGTTAAAATAGACGAAAAAACAATTATAACAGACCGGCTTTATATGAGAAAAGTAAGTTTAGAAGATATTGATGATATTTATAACATCGTAAAACAAGATACAGTCGGTAAATGGCTTGCAGCATCTAGAGGGATGACAAAAGAAGAAGCAAAAATATATGTTGAAAAATTCGTAAATCATTGGAATCTATATGGCTTTGGTGTATGGGCAGTATTAAATAAATGTACCGGGGAAATTATAGGACATTGTGGCTTAAGATATGTAGATCAAAAAGAAGAGGAAGTTGAAATTATGTACCTTTTAGATCCTGCATCTTGGGGAAGTGGTTATGCAACAGAAGCTGCAAAAGCATCTATACAGTATGCTGCTAACTCAATGGAAATTAAAAAACTAATTGCGAGAATTAAAATTACAAATGATAAATCAAAAAAGGTATTGGAGACACTCGGGTTCCAATTTGCTTATGATAAGGAATATCCAGGGAAAAAACTATCCCATTATGAAATAAAATTGAAGTCATAAACAATTTTTAAGAACAAAATTCATGGAAATGTAATCAAATTCTTATATTCAATATTTATTTATGTACAAAAAAGCTAGTAGAATACTAGCTTTTTGTCCTTCTTATAAGAAGGATTATGGTAATTAATCAGGTCGCTTGTTTAACAACAGCAATCCTTTTTACGTATGTAAACTTTGGTTAGTTTATGTTGTCTTCCGTTTTCGAATTTCATGTCATCAACGCTTACGATAAGATAACTACATGTAGAAGGGGAAAAATTTCGTTTAGGGGATACTTTAAAATCTTAGATTGATAGCGATGTGGGGTAGCACCACATGCCCATCAAGCTAAAAATGGATTTTCTATGAAAATCCATTTTTTTAGTTGTGCCACGATTACCGTTTCTGTTTCGTTATCAGATAAGCTCAAATTTCTTCCTCATCTTAAAGTGGAACAAATTTATTACTTAAATTGTCTATTTAGTACACTTTTTAAATATGAATATATTTCTTAAAGTGGCTTCAATAATTTTAAGTAAATCAACAGGAGAATTGAAAGGCAGGAGAAAGTAGCATGTCAGAAAATTATCGTTCTCGAGAGGAGCGACGACAAGTTAAAAAGAAAAAACAGCCTGCTGCTAAGAAACAAAAAGCAAAAGGTAAAACATCATTTTTTCGTAAGTTTTTAGTTAGTTGTTTATTACTTGGTATTGTGGGGTTAGTCGCAGGGGTTGCTACCTTTTTCGTTATGATTAAAGATGCTCCAAAACTTGAGAAAGCAAAACTTGTTAATCCGTTATCCTCAAAAATTTATGATAAAGATGGGAAATTGATATATGAATATGGAAAAGAAAAACGAACGAATATTATGTATGATCAGATTCCTAAGTTAGTAGAAAATGCGTTTTTAGCAACAGAAGATGCACGTTTTTACGAGCACAGTGGCGTAGACTATAAAGGTACTGCACGTGCAGCCTTAGTCAGCCTAAAAGGGGATTACGGCTCTCAAGGTGGAAGTACGATTACACAGCAAGTTATTAAGAATTACTTCTTATCGATGGAAAAAACGTCAAAGAGAAAGGCGCAAGAAATATATTTAGCGTATAAGCTAGAACAACAGTATTCAAAACATGAAATTTTAGAAATGTATTTAAATAAAGTTTACTTAGGTAACCGTTCATATGGAATCGCAACAGCAGTCCAAAATTACTATGGTAAGGAATTAAAAGATTTAACACTACCAGAAGTTGCAATGCTTGCTGGTTTAATGAAAGCTCCTAATAACTATGATCCAACGAAAGAACAAAATATCAAAAAAGCAACAGAAAGAAGAAATGTTGTACTTAAATTAATGAATCGACATGGTTATATTACAAAAAAAGAAATGGAAGAAGCATCAAAAGTTCCAGTAACAGAAGGACTTAAGAAAGCAACTGAACAAAAAGAAATGCCCTATCCTGCTTTTATGGATGCGGTTGTGAAAGAAGTTGAAAAAGAGTTGCCAGATGTTAATATCGGATCTGACGGTTTAGAAATTTATACAACATTAGATCCAAAGGCACAGGATTTTGCGGACAAACTTTTAAATAAAGACATTATTAATTATCCAAATGAGAAATTCCAAGGGGCTTTCACATTTATGGATACGAAAACAGGAGAAGTACGTGCAATTGGTAGCGGGCGTGGTGAAAATAAAGCTGTTTTTAAAGGACATAATATTGCAATTGAATTAAATCGCTCAGCAGGTTCAACGATGAAACCAATTTTTGATTACGCTCCTGCAATTGAATATTTAAAATGGGCTACTTACCATCAAATTGATGACTCTCCATATAAGTACTCAACGGGACAAGAAGTTAGAAATGCTGATAGAAAGCATTTGGGACTAATTACAATGCGTGATGCATTGAAGACTTCCCGAAATATCCCGGCAATAAAAACTGCAAAAGAAGTAGGAATTAATAGATCAAAAGGTTTCTCTGAAAAGCTAGGTATTACATTTAATGTAGCACCGACCGAATCAACAGCGATTGGTACAAATGAAGCGTCACCGACTGAAATTGCAGGTGCTTATGCGGCATTTGGTAATGATGGTAAGTATACGAGGCCACATTTTGTTAAAAAAGTCATTTATTCAGATGGTAAATCAAAAAGCTTTGAGCAAAAGTCAAAACGAGTTATGAAGGATTCTACAGCATATATGATTACTGATATGCTTCGTACTTTTGTTTCATCTGGATTAGGTACAACAGCTAATATAGGTTCTTTAGATATAGCGGGTAAAACAGGTACAACAAACTATTCTTTAGAACAAATAGCACAATATAATCTACCAGAAAGTGCAACTCGTGATAGTTGGTTTGCTGGTTATACATCACAATATACGATGGCAGTATGGACCGGATATACAAAGGATAGTAAAGATGATTATATTAGTAGTAAAAATACGAAAATAGCTCAATTGATTTTTAAAGAAATGATGAGTAAGTTTGCTACAGATAAGTCGCAATTTAAAATGCCAAACAGTGTGGTTCAAGAAGGTAGCGAATTACGTATTAAAGGTGAGAAGCGTGATTCTTCTCTAAATACGAAAACAGCAAATACAACTGAACAGCCGAGTGAAAATAAGCAAAAAGAAAAACAAAAGAAACCAGAAGAGAAAAAGCAAAGTGAGCCAAAAAGTGGTGGTGACCAGGGAAATACAACGCCACCAAACAATGGTAGTGATCGAGGAAATACAACGCCATCAAACAATGGTAGTGACCAGGGAAATACAACGCCACCAAACAATGGTAGTAATCGAGGAAATACAACGCCATCAAACAATGGT
>NZ_JXIS01000201.1:0-1448 GCF_000836715.1 Bacillus sp. L_1B0_5
ATGTCCAAGGACACAAGTACAACCGCCGAACAACTCAATAAAATGTACGGGAAGTTGCTTGATGCAGAACGTGCTGAAACTTCTCTTGATAATGCAATGAAAAGAGTGAATGAAGGTCTTTCCGAGCAAGCAATTGAAGCCAGGGAAGCACGTGGAACTTTACTGGATTTGCAAGAGAATTCTAAGAAACTTGAAGCAGAACAAAAAAAGCTAACAAGCTCTTTTAAACTTCAGAATGCTGAATTAGGAGCAAACGCTAGTGAAGTGGATAAGTTGGAATTAGCACAGAAACAACTACGTCAGCAAACAGAAATGACGGATAGGGTCGTCCACAACTTAGAACAACAATTAAGCACAGCAAAACGTGTGTATGGTGAGAATTCTACCGAAGTACAGCAACTTGAGGCTAAATTAAACCAAGCAAAAACGACATTAAAGCAATTCGAAAACTCCTTACAGAGTGTTGGGCGAAGTGGTTCACAAGCTGCGGATGGTATGGCGGAAATCAATAAGAAACTTGATATGAACAATTTAATGGAAGCCGCTGAAGTCCTACAAGGAATATCAGAAAAGTTAATTGAAATGGGAAAGTCGATTGTAAATACAGCAATAGAGTTTGATGGATCGCAGAGGAAAATTCAGGCGTCATTAGGATTGACTGGGAAAGGTGCCGAAAATCTTCAAAAAATTGCTGTTGATACTTGGAAAAAAGGTTTTGGTGAAAACCTTGAAGAGGTAGACAATGCGCTGATAAAAGTCTATCAAAATATGCGTGACGTTCCACATGAGGAATTGCAAGGGGCATCGGAAAATGTATTAACATTAGCTAAAGTTTATGATGTGGACTTAAATGAAGCGACTCGAGGTGCAGGGCAATTAATGAGTCAATTCGGTTTATCTACACAGGAAACCTTTGATTTACTTGCTGCCGGTGCTCAAGAAGGTCTAAATTATTCAGACGAGTTATTTGATAACCTCTCTGAATACGCGCCTTTATTCAAGCAAGGTGGTTTTAGTGCTCAAGAGATGTTTACAATCTTAGCAAATGGAACAAAAAGCGGTTCGTATAACTTAGACTATATCAATGACCTGGTGAAGGAATTTGGTATCCGTGTACAAGATGGTTCAAAAGGTGTATCAGAAGGATTCGGTGATTTATCTGAAGAGACACAAAAAGTATGGAAGTCATTCAATGAAGGTAAGGGAACTGCAGCAGATGTTTTTAATGCTGTGTTAGGTGATCTTCAAAAGATGGATGATAAGGTAAAAGCAAACCAGATTGGTGTTGCTTTATTTGGCACCAAATGGGAAGACATGGGTGCTGAAGCGGTACTAAGCCTAAACGATGTACATGGTGGTCTTGGTGATGTAACTGGACGTATGGATGAAATGAAGAAACTTCAGGAAGAATCTTTGGGGCAGCAATTTCAAAAAGCATTAAGAGAAAC
>NZ_JXIS01000202.1:0-361 GCF_000836715.1 Bacillus sp. L_1B0_5
AGTGAAGAAAGAAAATGTAGGAAATATAGTATCGCCGCAAGTGAAGAAAGAAAATGTAGGAAATATAGTATCGCCGCAAGTGAAGAAAGAAAATGTAGGAAATATAGTGTCACCGCAAGTGAAGAAAGAGAACGTAGGGAATATAATATCGCCACAAGTGAAGAAAGAGAATGTAGGAAATATAGTGTCACCAAATGTATCGAAAGAAAATGTAGTTATTCCACAAGTCATACCGCCAAATATTCAAATGCCAAATATAATGCCAATTATGGATAACAACCAACCACCGAATATAATGCCAATCATGGATAACAACCAACCACCGAATATGATACCGATGATGGATAACAATCAAATGCCG
>NZ_JXIS01000203.1:0-2686 GCF_000836715.1 Bacillus sp. L_1B0_5
GAGAGGATTTAGAATTGAATTAGGAGAAATTGAAAGTATTTTAAGTAATCACGATGCAATTTCAAGTGTAGTTGTTAATGTTTATGAGGAAAATGAGAATAAAAAATTAATAGCATATGTTGTACCAAAATATAAACACATGATGCAATGGGATTTTCTTTATGAATATATGAAAAAACATGTACCAGATTATATGATACCAGCAAAGTTTGTAGTATTAGAAGAACTTCCATTAACTCCAAATGGGAAAATTGATAGAAGACGGTTACCAAAACCAATATTTAGTGGGGATGATCAGAAATTTGTAGAACCAATAACTGATTTAGAGAAAGAAATTGCAATGATTTGGGGCGAAGTATTGGGATATAAGAAGGTTAGCATGAAAGATAATTTCTTTAAAAGTGGTGGGGAATCTTTACTAGCAACAAAATTTATTTCGCTAGTAAGAAACAAATTGAAAATAGAATTACCATTAAAGATAATATTTGAAGTTACTACCTTAGAGGAATTTGTTTTGATTGTGAAACAAGAACTAGAGCTGGAGCAAGATAAAGAGTTGATGGATTTACTAAAAGATTTAGAGGATACAGATGAAATGATGTCAGATAAAGCATTATCAATATTAATAAATCATCAAGAGTAGATAATTTATTAATTTCAGAAGAGTGTTATATTACGAAATATACTTTTTAATAATGGAGGTGCGTTTATGGAAAGAAAGGAAGATTTATTTGCAAAATTAGAATCATTATCCCCAGAGAAGAAAAAATTTTTAATGGATCGATTAAAACGGAATAGTCCTAAAAATATTATGAAAAAGAGGATGGAAAGTGACCTTCCTGTTCTATCTTTTGCTCAGCAAAGACTTTGGTTTTTTGATCAATTAGAACCCGGTTCTTCAACGTATAATATGCCGTTTCTTCTGAAGATAGAAGGAGACTTTGATATTAATGTTTTTGAAAAAAGTTTAAATGAAATTATACAAAGACATGAAATTTTACGCACTACTTTTTTATTAATGGACGAGCAGCCAATCCAAATTGTAAATCCAAATTTGTCAATAAAAGTTAAATATGTTGATCTTCGGGCGTATTCTAAAGAGGAAAGACAAAAAATTTCTGATGAACAGATAAAAAAGGTTGCAAAAAAACCTTTTAATCTTGAGATAGGTCCCCTTGTACGTGCAAATATTTGGCAAGTAGAAGAAAAAGAATATTGGATGTTGCTAAATATGCATCATATTGTTGGAGATGGATGGTCTGTTGGAATTTTAATTCAAGAAATTTCGAAAGTTTATAATGCATTTATAAAAGGAAACAATTCCCCTTTATTACCATTAACAATGCAATATGCTGATTTTTCTATTTGGCAAAAGGGATGGTTAAAAGGTTCCAAGCAACAAGAACAATTGAATTATTGGAAAAAACAATTGAGTGGCAATCTACCTGTGCTTGATTTACCAAGAGATTTTTCAAGACCTAATAAAGCAACATATAATGGAGACGAAGAATATATCACAATTCCTAAAGGGTTAGTAGAGAAATTAAGAACCTTATCCCAACAGGAGGGTGGTACATTGTATATGCTGTTATTAGCGGCGTATAATATTTTGTTATATAAATATAGTAAACAAGAAGATATTATTGTGGGTACACCAATTGCAAATCGAAATCATTTAGAAATTGAACCATTAATAGGTTTTTTTGTAAATACGTTAGCATTGCGTACTAGAGTGAGAAAAGATATGTGTTTTAGGGAACTATTACAAGAAGTAAAACAAACATGCCTAGGAGCATATTCGAATCAAGATATTCCATTTGAAAATATTGTTGCAGAAATTGTACCAGAACGTCAGAGTAATAGCTCTGTACTTTTTCAAACTGTTTTTGCTTTAGAGAAACAAACACAAAATATAATTGAAATGTCAGGTGTAAAAGTTAGGCCTGAGAAATTAAATATTAATGTTGCAAAGTTTGATTTGACCTTATCTATGATTGAGGAGGAAGATAAGGTATCTGGAACTTTTAACTACAACACTAGTTTATTTAGAAAAAGTACCATTCAACGTATTTCTAAACATTATCTGTCTATATTAGAACAGGTAATTGAAAATCCCAACATAAAATTAAACCAATTATCATTAATAAACAAAGAAGAATTGAATCAAATAATTAAAAGAAAACATAATGTAATAAATAATTTACAGATAGATACTACTCTACCTGAACTATTTGAAGAACAGGTCAAAAAAGTACCGAACAATATAGCAGTACAATATGGGGATGCTTCATTAACTTATGATGAATTAAATAAAAAATCTAATCAGTTAGCTCATTATTTAAAAGGTCAAGGGGTAGGTCCAGAAGTTATGGTAGGTATTTCCATGGAACGTTCTTTAGATCTAATTATAGGAATTTTTGGGGTTTTAAAGGCAGGTGGAGCATATGTACCAATTGATCCAAATGCTCCATCAGCAAGAATTCATTATATGTTAGAAGACTCTATGGTACCAATTGTTCTTTCCCATCAGGGCTTATCTAATAGAATTCATAAAGATAAAGTGAAGGTTATTTGTTTAGATACGGATTGGAATGAAATTGAAAAAATGAGGACTTCGGATTTAATAGGGGAAGTTCAAGTGCATAATCTAGCTTATGTAATTTATACTTCAGGATCTACTGGAAAA
>NZ_JXIS01000204.1:0-714 GCF_000836715.1 Bacillus sp. L_1B0_5
ATTTATGAGTTTTGCAACACCATCAATTTATTTAAAAAGCACATATATCGCTATTACGCTAACAAAATTAAATTTTCTTAAAATGAAAAAACACGCTATTTTTTATGTAAAATCATAGGAAAGGAAGGTGTGTTTTATGTCTGTTTCTGTGTATGGGGTACAACCGAGATACGTGTAAAAATAGGTCATTTTTATATATTCTTTTCCAAAAAATATTTTTCTGTGACATTTGCAACATAAATGCTCCTTGTTATTACAGTTTGATCCGTCCTGATGCGGTATAATATGGTAAATTTTTTTTGTAAAAAGGAGAAATGTTTAATGGGAGTTTTTATAGCATTGTTAGTAACTAGCTCTATTTTATTATTAGCTTAGGTTGTAGGTGAAAGAGAAACACAAAAATAATATTTTATATTTATGGGTAATTATAATTGTAAAAAAAAGCTGGCATTAATCCAGCTTTTTTGTTTTTGAATCTATTATCACTCATCCTAATCACACAAATGAAATAAAATGTTTTCAGTAACTAATGAATGATTAGGGTTAACCCATAATAGACAATTTACTTAATAAAAATAGACGAAACCACAGAAACAATATTTATAAGCTCAATAAATCCAATATAGAAATAAAGGTAAGGATACGATCTATTCTTACACGTATCTCGGCTGTACCCCGAAATAATCCCGAAGTATTAAGATTTGAAATCGATTG
>NZ_JXIS01000205.1:0-210 GCF_000836715.1 Bacillus sp. L_1B0_5
GTTCGTGATGTTGTCGGTGGCCGTGCTGGTGCTTATGAAAGTAAGCTAAAAGACGCTCGTGATATTGCGATGGACGAAATGAAAGAACTTGCAAAACAAAAAGGTGCGAACGCTATCGTTGGTATTGACGTAGATTACGAGGTTGTACGTGATGGAATGTTAATGGTTGCTGTAAGTGGTACAGCTGTACGTATATAAGTAAATAAAAAA
>NZ_JXIS01000206.1:0-1081 GCF_000836715.1 Bacillus sp. L_1B0_5
ATGGGATACAATACTCACAGTTTTAGATCCGATTATTTCGGCAATTTCAACAGTTTTAGAAGCAGGTTGGCTACTCATTCAAGCAGGGGCACAAATTGCATGGGCGGCAATATCTCAATATATTATACAGCCGATCCAGGAAGCGTATGATTGGATAAGTGCAAAAATTGGTGAATTAGTCACATGGCTTAGTACGCAGTGGGAACTTATAAAGGCTGCTGCACAAGTTGCTTGGGGTTTATTTAAACAATATATTACTCAACCTGTTCAAGAAGCATGGGATTGGGTTAAAGAACAGATCGGTATGCTTGTTTCTTGGCTAAATTCACAATGGGAAACAGTTAAATCATATACTTCTGCAGCATGGAATCTAGTAAAACAATATGTCATTCAGCCTGTTCAGGAATTGTGGAATGCAACGAAAGAAAAATTGAATGATTTAGCGAATTGGATACTAGGTAATTGGGCCAAAATCCAATCTTATACACTTACGGCATGGAATCTAGTTTATAAATATATTATTGATCCAGTGATTTCAGCTTATAATTCTGCAAAAGAGAAGTTCAATGATATGTACAATACGGCGCGGGAAAAATTTGATTCTGTAAAGAATGCAGCGCAAGAAAAATTTGATGCAGCAAAGAGATTTATCGTTGATCCGATAAAAGATGCGGTAGATAAAGTAAAGGGATTCATTGATAAAATCAAAGGGTTTTTCAGTGATTTGAAATTAAAGATTCCGAAACCGGAAATGCCTAAAATGCCACACTTCAGTCTGCAGACTAGTACGAAAAATATTTTGGGTAAAGACATTACTTTCCCATCTGGGATCGATGTGCAATGGCGTGCAAAAGGTGGTATTTTTACTCGGCCAACTATCTTTGGAATGAGTAATGGTCAGTTGCAAGGTGCAGGAGAAGCGGGGCGAGAAGCAGTTTTACCGTTGAATAAAAAGACATTAGGTGAGATTGGTGAAGGAATTGCAGCAACGATGTCTACTGAACCAACTGTAATTAATATTTATAATCCTTCAGTGAGGGATGATCGTGATATTGACCGCATGGTCGGAAAAATAGATGAT
>NZ_JXIS01000207.1:0-5728 GCF_000836715.1 Bacillus sp. L_1B0_5
CTGTAAATTTAGCCATAGAAAAACTGCTCTTTTTTATATGCAATATTTTGTTGGTGGTTTTGTTAGTAAAATGGAGCGAATTCACCAACAAAACTGCACCCAAAAAAGAATGAATGTTTTTTAAAATAGATTTAACAAAGTTCAGCAAGAATTTGATGGCTAGAAATCTAAGCGAGTTGCAAATCGTTTAGATAGTAAGTTGAGGAGTTGCTGCTTCTTGACTCTATTTTAAAAGGAGGTTTTCATTATGAAAATAGGATTTACAAAACCAAATCAATATTCAGAGTCAACAGCTCAAAAATTTATTGATACAAATGTTTTAGTAAAAAGGGCAATAACACTTATTGAAATACAATATGAATACGTTGATAAACAGTGTAAGGACAAAACCAAAGGATGCAAGCTCAGGCTTGTAAAAGAAGGAATCAATTCATTCACTTTTAATTCTGACAAAAATCCTGAACTTTCTTCATTGTTTTCAATTATTGAATCGAAAAATCTTCAAAAGATTGAAAAATACCACAATCAAAGCTTAAATAGGGATCTTGTAATGAATGAAGAGTCAATTTACACGATTTTATTTTTCGTAGAAGTGAAGGAGGGATTTTTATTCGTCTCCCGCACTCCTGCGGAAATTGTTATTCCAATAGGCAAGGGAACGGGATTACTGCAGTTCATCGATAATGAACATCCTTATCAATTTTTACCGCTTCTCCTACCCACGTTCTATACAGAAAGGGGGATTTTATAAATGAGATTTATAAAGAAAAAGACGTATTTTATGAAAACCTATAATTTGACATGTTTTCTGAGCATTTTGTTTATCTTAAGTTTGGGGCTAACATTATTAGTTGGATTTTTACAGAAAGATTTGATAAATGTAAATACAGGATTTTTATTCACCAGCCAGCTGATTATCTTAGCCAAGGTAACGATGAGCGTATTACAGATAACTAATATCTTAATTCCATGCATAGTATTTGCTTTGCTATTGCCCGAGTTTATTAAGAGAATTACAGATGACACGGTAATTAATCTAGTTAAATCCACTACTGGGACGATATATGTTAGACGACTTTTGAAACAATATTCTCAAACACCTTTAAGTAATTCTACTAATCATGCATTGTCTGCAAATGATGTAATTACAAAGTTCAATAAATCAGTAAAAAAGTCTGTTCTAGACTTATCAAATGAGGAGTTAAAACTATTTATCAAGGTTCCTAAAAATGCACAGTCTCAAAAGATTCTTAAAGAGCATGAAGAGCAAATAAAAGAACACATTTTAAGTTTTTATCCTGAGTATATTATTTCAACCTTTGAACGTAATAAATTCAGTTTATGGCTTATTGGTACAAAAAGAAGATAAAATTGTGGTGCCTTGGCTGGGAACGAAAAGCCAAAAAAGAAACAAAGGAGATAGATTTACTATTTTAATAACTAAATTTAAAGATGAAACTATATTTAATGCGGTGGTATGGCTTGTTATACTACCGCTTATTTATTATAAAATATTTTGGATGAGAATTTTAGAGATGGATCTTTTCGTTATAATAATAAAGAATTAACTGTCTGATAAGGATAAATTTTCCTGGTTAGTGTATGATAATTAGGGTGTTATAACAATTTATCTTATAAAAAGATATTGTATTTAAAAAGAAAGGAAAGGAAATAATGAGTTTTTTAGATGATCTTTTCGGTAAAAAAAAGTTAATAAAAGAAATAGAACACTTCCAAGAAAAAATAAAAATTTTAGAAAGAGAGCTTAAGGAAAAAAATAATTTATTAAAAAATTTATGTGCAAGTAATGAAATGTTAAAAGAAGAGAAGAAATTATTAGATAAAACATTAGATAGAAGAATAGTAGAGCTTGAACATGCTAAAGATTCTATTGATACCAAAATAAAAGAATTAGTGCATGCTGAAAATGTTATGAATCTTTATCAAGGTATTTATGGAGAACTTGAGTATGATGAAGGGAAAGAACAACATATTCTTACTGATCTTGATGAAGATAAAGGATTTTTTGATTTTTTAAGGCCTAAAAATGATAATAATGATTTTAATAATGAGCAAATTGAGGCAATTAGATATGATATGGAGAAGAACCTTAGAATTATTGCGGGTGCTGGTAGTGGAAAAACACAGACAATTTGTGCGAAAACTGCCTATTTAATAATGATGAAGAATGTCCCTGAAGAAAAAATAGCCATGATTACATTCACGAAAAAGGCATCTGAAGAGATGAAAGAAAGGGTGAATTTTTTCTTAGGAGAGGAAAAATCTAAAGTAGCAGTTGGCACCTTTCATAGCTTTTTTATACGCTTGTATAATGAGTTGAAAAAGCAATTTCCATATGTAGAACATATGGGCATTATTGGAGATAATCCAGATGAGAAGAAGTATAAGGCGGAATTAGAAGACTTAATTAAAGATTATAAACTAAAAAAATTAGATGAAAATGCTGGAGAGAAAAATTTATTTGAAAAAATAAGTTATTGGACGAATATGGGGTTCTCTATAGAGATGATGACGAAATATATAGAAAAGCACTTTAATATACTTGAACCAACAAGTGATGAAACATTAAGTCAAAGATTTCAAAAGATGATGCGGGAATTTTATGATAAACGAAAAAGTAATAGAATTGTAGTTTTTGACGATTACATGTTAAATTTGCTTCATGTTTTAACAGATGATATCCAAGCGCGTGAATATGTACAAAAAAGATTTCAGTATATATTCATTGATGAGTTTCAAGATACTAATCCTCTTCAAATGGATATCATTAAACTTATTTGCCCACCGGATTTAAAGGACGGTGCTAAATTAATCATTGTTGGTGATGATGACCAGAGTATCTATTATTTTAGAGGCGCAGAGCCAAAATACATAAAAGATTTCGACCAAATGTATGAAACCCAAACTCTTAAACTTATGACAAATTATCGTTCTACTTCAAAAATAGTTCAAGCTGGGAATCGGGTAATTGCATTTAATGAGAACAATAGGATAAAAAAATCAATGAAACCTTTTCATAAAAATGAGGGTGATTGCTATATTCGAAGTTTACCTACTCCAGAGGAAGAAGCTGAATGGATTATAGATCAATCTCAGTATATTGGTTTATCAGGAAATAAAGCTGTCCCAGATTATAGAGAAAGTGTAATCTTATATCGTTCTACTTCCCAAATTAAAACATTACTCCATAAACTGGAGGTTAATAATATCCCTTTTGTAATAGAAACTAATGAAGACTTAATGGGTATTTTTAGCTTGGATGCATTTAAAAGGGCATATAGATATTGGAAAGCTTTTTTAATATCTAATGAAGATAGTGATAAATTAACTCGGTGGAACCAAATAATTTCAGAAACTTCATATGCATTCTACAAGAAAAAACAAGAAGTTGTTAACTTTATTGGAGATAGTTCATCATATATAAATCCACAAAAAATTGCTGATTTTATTTGTGGAAATAAATCTTTGGATAGAAAAAAAGAGATTATTGATTACTTTGAGGGGTTAGTAAGATTAAAAAATAAGAAGTCAGTATCTATGGAAATTGTTATTAAAAATTTTTTGGGATTTCCACTCATTAGAAACCAGTTAACAAAAGATGAAATAAAATGGATAGAAAAAGAAACAGAACAGTTTCAATCATGGGAAGGTATGGTCAAAAGGTATCAAGAGTTAAACCAAAAAAAAGAAGAGATGAAGAAAAAGTTAGATGAATACCATAAAGGTACATTTAATGCAATTTACCTATTAACTATACATAAGAGTAAAGGATTATCATTTAAAAATGTATTTTTAATAGGGTTATATGATGAAGGATTACCAAGTAACAAAGCAACAAAAGTTACTCCAGAAATAATTCAAGAATCTATAGAAAAGGCTGAGCCCCCGACTACTATAGAAGAAGAAAGACGCTTAATGTACGGTGCGAAACGTTGGTTTGAAATCGTTTAACGAGGGATAAACCACATTATAAATTTTTATAATGATAACTGATATTGCGAGACCACAGTAGGAAACCTTAAAAAAATCCTATGATAAGATGGCTGCTAATACTCCCACATGCATAACTGGTAACGATTTTGTATGAAGCTGGGTGAAGACGCATTGAGTAGCCCTAACAGATAACGCTGAGGAAAGGTTAAACATTACTGCGAAAGTAATGCGGGCAGGGAGCTATATATGGTTAGTATTCAACATAGTTGATGACGAACTACTGAATGTACATCTCGAAAAGCTTTATATAGAAATGTATAAAATAAAAAATTCACTCCAAAGAAATTATCGTACAGATTTTGATGGATAAAGCTAATGGGTTGCTTTAGTTTAAATAACGTGAATTCGGGGTAAAGGTAGAACCTAAGTATAGTTATTTACCTAGCAATATCGGAACGTTTGAAGTCTCTAACGTTTAGTAATAATCTGGTGAAAAGGGTTGTGAGTAGAGATGGCAGTAGAGATGTAGTACCAATGAAACCATGATAATAAGTGGCGGAGGGAAGGTCTCAAGTCTTTTTATATAACAGTTGTAAGGAATATATAAGAAGATGGAGCGCCGTATGCGATGAAAGTTGCACGTACGGTGTGGGGTGGGGGAAAACTTGGAGATAAATTCAAAGGGTTACCTATCACCATTTGCTGTAACTCGTCCAAAGAAGAATCTATATATTACATTCCCAGCAACAATTAATGGGAAACCTTCTAAAAGATCGAGATTTTTAAAAGAGATTAATCTCCCTATTCAACAAGGTGAATAGGGAAGGTTAAGTACAAGAAAGTGATTTTCTGGATCAATATAATATACCTAATGAGATTTTCAAATAATTAATAAAAGAAGATAAACTTTTTTATTCTGATGAAGGAGCGCGTTATTAAATAAAATTAATATATCTTAAGAAATTGTTGGTAATTTTTTTTATAGGATAGTCAATAATCAATTTTTATGTACAATTGTTGATAAAATATGTGTTCACAGAAAATTCCCATTCAAATGGTTTTATTTACATATATTTCATGTTATCTTACTAGTAGGGTAATAAATCCCTATTGTTATTTAAATCATTTATAAAGGGAGGAGTTAATATTATGAAACTTCGTTATGCTCTTGTAACGTCGGTTGCTTTTCTAAGTATTTTAGGTATCGGAACCACAGATTCACAGGCTTCCACTGATTTTAATAGGGAAGACCAGAAAAAATTAACACAAACTCTCAACATTAGGGATTACACAGTTACTTTACCAACATTTTTTAGTGGATATCAACTTACTTATCATGAGCCAGGAATGACTTATCGTACTAGTAATGATTTGATAAAGGTTTCTTCTACTGGGAAATTAACAACTTATTTTTCCACAACAGCAAAAGTATATGTTTATAGAAATGGTGTATTAGATCATACAATTACAGTGATTGTTGGACAAGGTTAAAATTAATTGATGTATTCTATATTTCTTAACAGATAACTAGTAATTGGGATAAGAACTGTAATTTTTTATTTGGAGTAAGTATAAGGAATTTAATACATTTCAAGTTTAAAAGCTCCTGCCGATAGGGGCTTTTAATTATATAATTATACTTTTTTAAAAAAAGAGTTTAGGGTAATTTATCCAATTGTTAATATGTTAGGGATAATTGATGTTATATATCTAGAAATAATTTAATAGGAGAAATTTAAGTGAGAAGAGTATTTTCTGTCTCTTATACACATCT
>NZ_JXIS01000208.1:0-295 GCF_000836715.1 Bacillus sp. L_1B0_5
TACACAAGCTGCTAGTGGTACGAATAACGCAAAAGATACTGCTTCTTTAAATAAAGAGTATGAACAATTAAAAGGTGAAATTGATCATATCGCTGGAAAAACTAACTTTAACGGCAATGCATTCCTAGACAAAGCTGATCCTACTAATCCAGGTAAAGATATTACGATTCAACTTTCTGATGCGGCAAACGATACACTTGTTATTGAAGCTATCGATACAAAGGCACTTACAAGTGGAACCTTATCAACTTTAGCAGACGTAGCTGGTGCAACAACTGAAATGGGTAAAATTGAT
>NZ_JXIS01000209.1:0-2987 GCF_000836715.1 Bacillus sp. L_1B0_5
AGTAAAGGTTATAAATTTTGTTCATAAAGATACTTAAAGAAGAAGTAATATTCTTTATACATTGATGAAATGGATATTTGAATTAAAAAATGTAATAAAAATTTCATTTTGTATTAAGTTGGAATATAAAAAGAGCACTTAGTAAAGTGCTCTCGTGACGAGCCTCATTTTATAACGATTATTTTATAAAGAAAGGAACTCAGAATATTATATATACGCCAGTCAATTGAGTACCTTGTACAAATAAAGAGCAGCTAGCAAAAGCTAACTGCTCACGTAATGGAATATGGTTCGAAATGGGTTGTCTACAGTATTGACGGAATAGTGGTTTTTATTCGTGAAGAATTACGTTTAACTTAATGCATAGCCAACGATCAAAGTTAGTGTTAAAAACACTGATAATAAAAGTGTTAGTAGAACGGTTGCTATGCTTCTAAGCATCGCAACCCAATTATTTATTTTAGAAAAACCTTTCATACCAGCAAAAAAAGTACCTATTGTTAAAACTAGTAAAAAAATAAAGGGTGGATAGGTAGCGAATTCATAATAAACATTTTCGTTTCAGATGAGGCTATCGAACCAATTTCAAGATATAAGAGGAATAAACCAATGCAAATAAAAGAAAAAATAAAGGACCATAGATTGATGTTATGTTTCATTGCTTTCTCCTATGTAATTAAAATATTTACATTTGATTTTACTGGAAAATTAAAGAAAAAGATAGCGATTATAAATCGAAATGAATTTTTTAACAAAATAATACTTTTAATAGAAAGTGAGGAATAACAATGGGACTAGGAAACCGCGGAATGGTATTTGAAATGCTTATCAATCTAGCGGACGAAATGTATCAAAGAGGGGGGGAGTGGCGCTTATAAACAAGCGTCCGACTCCTGTGAAGGTGTTAAAAAGTAAAGGTGGCCGTGTACTAAATGGATTCTATGAAGCTAAAAATACAGTTGACTATGAAGGTGTGAATAAGGGACGAGCTATCGCATTTGAAGCGAAGTCTACAGAGAAAGATACACGTTTTGATTTGAAGAACATTGCACAGCATCAATTGGATTACCTGGAGAAAGCGGAGAAGATGGGAGCAATTTGTTTCTTCCTTATTGAGTTTAGCAAGGACAAGTCAGTATTCGTGGTACCACTATCAGTCATTCAATCTTATGTAAGGATGTCTCATCAACCTAAAGGCAAGAAGTCTATACCAAAAGCAGATTTTGATATTTATGGATATGTAGTAGAACAGACAGAGCGAGCACCAGTGGATTACTTGCAATACGTTGATGAAGCAGTAGTGTCAGTTATGTTTGATGGAATGATTCAGTTTGATCAGGATCATAAGAAAGTAGCAAATAACATTGAAACAGCAAAAGAGAAGATGGCGAACAGGAAACACAAATTATTAAAAGCTTAATAAATAATGGAACCATGCAGAGTAGATTGGTGGGGGCTACTTTACTAAGCATGTTTCCCTTATTCAATAAAGAGATAGTAAAATTTCACGTACCTTACGTGATGTTAAAAAGACAAATTCAAAAATAGGTGGATTCCTTCATGGAGAGACAATTAACTTTATTACCAGCTATCGATAGAGAGACAGAGAAACAAGTTCAGAAAGAAGTAGTGAAAATACTAAAGGAATACCGCACGTTGAAAACTCGTTTTGAAAATGAAGTGGAGCTAAAACACGAAGGAATCAGTTTGTTTCCGGAGATTAGAGACACGAGACATATTAGCAATATCAAGTTCAAGCAGATCGGTAAGGCTTTACAATACGTTTTAGACTATGACGAGGCAGAAACCATCAAGAAAAAGTACTTAAACGCAGATAAACCGAAAGACAGCTTTATTTACACTGAATTATCGATGAAGAAAGATCACTTCTATTATAAGAAGAAAAATGCGATTCGATTGATCGCTACATCTTTAGGGATGATTTAATAATACAAAAAAAGCCAAATTAACAGTTTGTAATTAACTATCCATTTGGCTTTTTATGTTTTATTTTTTAGGCATCCATGTATGTCCGCAATTCATGCAACCATTAACAATATTTTTTCTACCAACAAATCCACTGAATAAAGTTATCGGTGGTCCTAGAAGTATAATAAGAAGACCAACAATTGCAGAAAGTCCAACAACTCCATCCATAGAATTTCGAGGAACTATAACATATAAAAAATTTGAAACTATTCCAATAGTTATAAGTGTACCTAACAGAAGAAACAGAATAAAAAACGCCCTTTTGAAATTATAACCACGCTTATTACCGACTATTTGATCTGATTTGCATTTCCTACAAACCACGCGCCTTGTTACTTTTTCTTGTTGTACAGTCATGTCTAACCATCCTTACTTGTATAAAAATATAATATTTTAATTATATGATATTATTACCTGAACTGGATACAAATATTATTAAAAAAAGAAAAAATATAATAAATTGGAATGTTTATGTTTTTGAAAACTTCGACAAAATGCCGACAAAAATGGGGACTAAATAGGGAGAATTTTTATAATGAAATCAACGGTATTCTTAATGTACAACCCCTTTGGCAACCGCATATCGAAGAGGGTTAGTACACCTATAAGTGAAACGTTCTTATGCGAGAATGTCACGGTAACGTATACCGCATAGTAGGGCGGGCAAGGCGGTAAGAACCCTGGTGTAAATGCTTGGCGAATTGCTGTGCCTGTATTAAAAGATATGGGTGTAGAAAAAGTCTATTTAGCGTTTGATGCGGATTTAGTAGAGAATCAAAAAGTAAGAAAAGCTCTTATAGACTTTGCGACAGAGTTAAAGCGAGTGGGCTATAACGTAATCATAGCTGCATGGAACCCAACGCAAGGTAAGGGGCTAGATGATACAATGCAAGCGGGATTTAAACCTGTATTTCAGAGATTGTGAAAGTTATAAAGTAGGTTGATATTTTTATAAATAGGTAGATTGAAAGAGATAGAGTTTTTAATTCTATCTTTTT
>NZ_JXIS01000021.1:0-14060 GCF_000836715.1 Bacillus sp. L_1B0_5
TTCCCGAAATGGTATGGTGAGGCCTATTACTAACTCATTGAATATAATCCAACAACAACTCACAGGAAACGGACATATTACAACAGGTGTGGGAGCGAACCAAACCAAATTAACAGATTCATTATCTATTATTCAAAGACAATTTGCACAGCAGCGATAAAAGACGAACGCACTACAAGAAGAACTCCAGGGACAAGGGACTTGAGGGGGCTTCGATGTGGGGCTTTTTTATTTTGGAGGGAGTTTTATATGGATAAAAAGACATTAAACAATATTTTTCATGTGTATTGCTTCTATAAAGTTCGTTTAAAAGAAGAATCAGAGCCACGTGTTAGCCGGAATAAGCTAATTTATGATAATCCTATACGAAACTATTACGAAAGTTTCGTAGACTGTCTGAGGGAGTTCTGTAAAGCGAGAAGTGATGTTTTAGTTCATTCATTCTATCGATTCCTCGTAGATGCTGTTAATTCGTTAAATAAACAAGAAAGAATATTGATTTACGAGCGTTATTTACATAAAAATCACTACAAATCTGATAGGCAGCATTACCTTGCGATGGATATAACGCCACAGGATTATAAAAAGCAGATGAATCCGGCAAGAAGAAAGTTAATGAAGAACCTTGGAATAGAAGGTTTAGAGTTAAATATTCCGGAATGGATGAAGCGTTAGAGAGTGTTAGTTGAAATGGCATCTTTTTTATGGGTGGGCATTTTGCCCAGTGGTCCCCAAAAGGGGTGAACGTTCCGTTCGGTGGTTAATTTATTTGAAATTACATGTATGGTTATATTATTTTTAGTTTTTATTTTAATTCTATTGCATTTTACTATACTCACTGTTATACTAGTTAATGTAAACAACATAATGATTTACAGGAGGTTAATGGTTTAATGATGAAATCACTATATCGCATTCTCGAATTGGAAAAAGATGAAATTTCGTCTTCTGAAAAATTGGTTTTACTGACGATAGCGATCTACTCGAACGACAAGTTTATTCCGTTCTCAATTACAGAATTGGAGAATTACACGAATTTGAGTAGAGCTACAGTAACAAGATTAGTAAAACAATTAGAGGAAAAGGGATTCATCGAGGTTCAAAGGAATGGAACAGCAACAAATAATTACAAAGTAGTATTGTAAAAACAAAGAAAGAGCAGGAGATAGCGCCTCCTACTCTTTCTAAACCCATTATCCCTATGGAAAGGATGTATTATATGTTAACACAAAAAGAACAATTAGGACATCTTGCAGAAAAAACGGAGTTAGTAAATGAATTAGCCTGGATTGCACATGATTTACTTTCAGATGAAGATTACACCAAAGAGAACGCAGCGGAAGCGTTAATTAAAGTTATTAATAGGGAATTATCATACGTTTCCAAAGTATTTTAAAAAGTTTTTTATAAGTTATATAACAACTGGAGGTAATCTCATGGAAAATAAAACAAGAGCAAAAGAAATCGTTAAAACATTTATTAATTCATGTAAACATAATGGTGTTCCATTAGAAAAAGGCTGGGTACTCTTCGATGAAATGATGAATCTTGTTGAACAGAGAGTAACAGACGAAAAGGTATGGAAAGCTTTAATTGATAAAACAATCAAAGAATCTCAACATAAAGAAGGTGCAATGTTATGAGTGAAACGAACAGCATGATAGAAGAATTTGAAGTTTTGTTACATAAACTTATACTTGCAGCGAAGCATGGCGATGAAAAAGCGATAGATGACTTAGATATGGTAAAAGAATGGCTAAAGAATAATTAAGGCGTGGGAATCCACGTCTTTTTTTTATATTGCATTGGGGAATCCTACTTATATATTTCGAAAGTAGGTGGAGTGAATGGCTAAAGAGCATACATATCATGTAACTTTTTATTTTTCTAATGGGAAAGAATTTGATGGCAAAGTAGTAAATGAATATAACAAAGAAGACTATTTAGAAGGATTAGAAGATCTATTTCTTAAAGAAAAAACATTACTGATTAAGAAGCTAGGAATGTTAATACAAACTAAATATATTACGCATGTCAAAGTTATTGAAGTTGGAACTGAAACCAGAGCAGACAAAAAAGATACGTGAATTATTACGGAAAAGGATATATCATTGTTATAACGAATATTTTGGTAGAGGTGAAGCGCTATGACAGATAAAACAGGCGGCTCTCAATCCATATATGTCAGCAAAGACGTAGCAACGATGCTTAAAATCCAGGAGTCAACCTTGCGTAAGTACTGTATCATGCTTGAGGAACATGGGTACCACTTTCACAAGAATGAGCACGGCCACCGTGGATTCCTTGATAACGATGTTATAACACTAAGGAAGTTAATTGAAATTAAATCACATCCTGATATGACATTAAAACAGGCTTGTAACGCAATCATGACATGGGTTAAAGAAAATGATATGTCAGAGGTTGATACAAACGTTATAACGGAAAATGAGCAACATGACAAGCGGTATAACGAGCTGAAAGATATGATTAAACAGCAAAACGAGATGTTACAGCAGATGGCTAAGAAAATGGATGAACAGCAGCGGTATATCGGCGAGAAGTTAGAGAAACGAGATCAGCAATTAATGGGAGCTATCCGAGAAATGCAAGAAGAAAAACGGGTTTTGTTAGAGACAGCTTCTGCTAGTCAGGAAAAGAAATGGTTCCAGTTTTGGAAGTAGGGTTCCCCAATTATGGGGAATCTTTTTTATGCTTAAGTGGGTTTAAACCACTTAGAAGAAGAGAACTCATTTTAGCGTTTTGTGTATTGATTTTAAATAATTTCACGTACTGTATGAGGGTGTGATTATTACTCACCTCCCAATCTTAGGCGCTTTCTTATGAATCGACGGCTTTACTAGTAGTAAAGCCATCCCAAATTGGGAGGTCAGCTCCATAAGTTTAACTTAGTGACCTTTTTAACGACCTATGTTGAATCTAGAGCGTTGTCCATCGTGGACAATTATAAAAGTGAAACTATAGGTGAAATCATTTTTCACTCGCTAAGTGAAATTTCTCTATTCTACTTTTTTATTCGCTGAGATAGGTATAAAATCAACGTTTTCCATTGCATATCAATACAAAATGCAAAACTTCACCACTCTTTTCACCATAACATTCACCTATACTTTCACTTAATAAATTCAACTCTAATTCGAGCTTATTAAGCACAGTGGTAAGGAGGTTGTGAAACGCGACCCCCTTACCTTTTACTCAAAAATGAGTATCGCTATAGCGTAGGGTACTCAACTTTGAGCTGACCTTCATATTATGAAGACGATCCATACCCGTCTATTAGACGGACTTTCTCATAAAGTTAGGAAAAAGATTCGCTACAACTGGCTATGAGGATAAGGAATGATAAGCTAAATACTCCATTGAATTCTTCGCATTCTTGATATCACATTTTTATTAGGTACTACCTAATCTATCTCCCTTAGTGATAGCAAAAACCCCTTATGCTCTTCTTCATAAAATAGCCCCGCTGGTGAATGGACCAGGAACGCATATAAGAGTTGGTGCGTATAACTGGGCACTCCTTTGTTCGTGAACAAAATAAACTCAAATACTAAACGTTTTATGGAGTACTTTTTTCCAAACTCGGAAAATACAGTCCGCCAAACGGGCTCACTTTTAAAAGTAACATTACCGTTACCAAAAGGAGCGTTACTTTTACAAAACAAACTCGAATACTACGTTACTTTAATGCACACACAATGCACCCTTTTATGTAGTACTCATTGTAGTACTGCACCCCTTTTTAATGATGTACTGCATACTATACAGACCTTTTATAAGAGAGGTTAAGGCTAATAGGAACACTATTCCCTTCAGCTACAAAACAAACAACTCAAATAGGGTACTCATTAAGTGAGTGCCCTTATAATGCGTTCCGAAAACAGAAAGTATTTAACAAAACAAACGAACTCAACCAACGCAAATATTCGTTCGCTCATAAATAAATTATGTTTTTATAAAGATGTGTTATTCTTTTCGCGTTTTATCCAGTACAATCAATACTAAGGAGGAGATTATGTTGGATAAGAAAACACAAAAAACGCAAAAATCTGCAGCTCTAACACGCTGGCATAGCAACAAAATAACTTTAGCTCATAGATGGATTGATGATGAAGTAACTCAAAAACAAAGAAGAATGGTGCAAGGAGCTATTCATTTATGTGAATTAGGAGAAAATGTAGGATCTGAACAAAACAAAAAAAGACCTGTATTGATTATTTCAAATAACAACATTAACAAAAATAATACGAATGTTGTAGTAATCCCCTTATCATCTAAGTTAGCCACAAAAACTAACAAAAAAGGGACTGTTATTCCACGATACAGCACTCATTATTTTCTAAAAAAATCAAAATATACCTTTTTAGATAGTGATTCATCTGTTAAAACAGAACATATTGCTACTGTCAGCAAGGTAAGATTAGATGCATTTTTGGGTAAAATAGATCAAGATGATATTGATAAAGTGTCCATTCGATTAAAAACTCTTTTCGATATTTAAAAGCGTTAATTTATATCATTGGCTAAAACCTAACAGACAGTTGACGATTTTATTAAAATAAGTTATTCTTGAATTAAGATAAAGATAACTTTTACTTAGTCTACCTCGTCGTAGACAAACTCACACGATTAATTCAATACGTGATTTCTTCTTGAGAAGGGAACTTAGCATATTTATATAGCTCGGTTCCCTTCTTTTCATAACTAAGCACATATTTGTATTGTAACTACATATAATAAAATACGTAGCCTGTCTCGTCACAGGCAAATTCACCCCGATTATTTCTATGATCGGGGGTTTAATTTTTTAGCGGCTATATACCATCTAATTTAAGTCTACCCTATTTAAACACTATTCGATAAACACAACATTAAGGGGTTGTACTGTCCAAAAAGGTTGTTTAAAAAGTATATAAAAAATATAAAGAATATAAAAAAATAAGATGGTGCTGCAGCACCATCTCTTCCTTTTATCTCTCTTTAAATTTATTCATGTCTGTAATGTAGTCGTACTGGATTTCTTCAAAAGCTTTCCCGAATCGATTTTTCAGCAATTTCAATGTTATTTTTCGTATCTTTTCAGACTTTGCTTTATTTAGTTCTGTAGAATCTTGTATATCTTTAACTTTTTCTAACTCTAATGCTAATACAACATCGCTACTGTATTCGATTGATCCTGACTCCTTAAAAGAAGAGAAAGAAGCTTCTGAGTTGTAATTTCCTCTGTTAAAAGAAGAAACGGCGATTAAAGGTATATCAAAATCACGAGTGATTCGCTTTAATTCCGTTATATTTTTATCTACAGTTTGTTTTTCTGTCATTCTATCGTTAACTGGCTGCAAGATCTGAAGGTAATCTACAACAATAACAGGCTTTTTATTATGTAAACGGATATGTTTCTCTATCTCTTGACGGATCGTATATACATCAATATCAAACATACCCTCATGGATAAACAGATTTTTCGCCGTTTCTCCATACTCCCCAGTAGCCAAGTTGAAAATATCGTAGTTTTTAATTTTTCCACTTAACAAATCACGTGTATAAGTTATTTCACCGTTAATTTTCTTTTCGACTTTCAACTCTCCCATTGTTCTTACTAAAGATTTAGCAACTAATTCTTTACGTCCCATTTCTAGAGAGAAAAATAACACATGTTCTCCTTGCTCAGCTACTTTGTCTACGACCTCCTGAACAAAAGTAGTTTTTCCTAATGACGAAATTGCTCCTATTACATATAAACCTGTACGTAGTCCGCCCAATACATCATTTAACTTAGGGAAATGTAATTTGATTGGTTCTATAGGAACTATTTTTTCAGGATTAAAATAATCTGCCAAAACATGAAACGCACTATTACCATTAATGCATTTATCTATTTGTTCTTCTAAAAAGTTTTCTGTCCCTTCATGATCTGCTACAAGGTATTCATTTATATCTTTGTAGTCTGTTAAACTTGCTACATGAAGTGACATATTCATTTTCTTAAATTCAATTTGTAATTTTCCTTCAAGTTCTCTTCCAGCCTCATCATTATCAGCTATCAAAATAAATTGCTTCTGTCTTGCATCTTCCTCATTAAGTTTTATCTCTTTCATGAATTTAGAAGCGTTTGAAACACTATTTAAAGCGATTGAATGATAACCTAATGTTTCTATACTCAAAGCATCAAAATATCCTTCTACAACGAAAATAAACTGTATCTCGTTGTCTTTTATGTAATGTGGATTCAGTAATTCTGCATTGCCGATATTTTTATAACGCGGAAATTTCCGTTTATCAATTTCTTCATTATTGTTTGATCTACTTTCATCAAAACGAACAATAAAATAACGATCATTAACTGGTAGGATAATTCTATAAAACTGTGTCATCATATATGGTTTATTGTAAAAACACTCTCGTATTTCATCTTTTAACATTTTCACGGTTTTATCAGATACTACACCTAATCTATATTTTTCAATGATTTCAGGAGATAATCCACGATTTATAAAATAATCATCTTGTGCTAAACTAGCGTATACAGGATTATAATTATTTTCTTTAGCGTCTGTTGGTGTTGGAGCACTTACAGGCGCTTTTTCTATTGTTTCATTTAAGAAATCACGTTTTAACATTTCGACTGCTCCTTTAAAATCAACGTTATGCATTTTCATAGTTAAAGAGAAAATATCCCACGTTTCATTACATTTACTAAAGCATGTTGCAATACTTTTATTAATATCAACAGCGAAATTTTCATTTTTCCCTCCATGAATTGGACAAGGAATACTTTTAGACTTACCATTATCCTTAATAAGGATCTTTGCGTTTGTATATCTCTCTAATACATCTACTATACTAATCTTCTGTTTTAACATGTCTGCTTTCACTTCTACACCTCGTTTTTTTATATTTCTACATGATCTGTACGCCGATGCTGGCGTAAAACCATTCTATCAAATAAGGCGCCACCACCTAAAAGGTGGCTGCCTACTTAATATATCTAAATATATCTACGGAACTATGATTCTCTTATAAAGGTCTTAACCCCTTGTGGCTGTAAGGACAAGCTCTTTTTTTTAAAAAAATATTATCTACACCTCATGTATGGTTTGTCTACACCCCATGTATGGTTTGTCTACACCCCATGTATGGTTTTAACTTTCTAATCATCTACACCCCATGTATGGTTTATAAAGATTCAATATAACTCTGAGTGAGTTTTTCATTAGTAAATTCAATATTAAGAGATATCAGTTCTTCGAAACTGTCAAAATTATATTCGTTAAAATGAAAAGAGAAACCAAGGTTCGTTAACTCATCAAAAGAATCTTCTAATTGTGCTTTTAGCCATGAATATCCTTTGCTCTCAATAGTTTTAAAATCACTTTCCATCATATTCACTAGTGTTTTTACTGGAATTTTATAAAGGTGCTTATTAGTCTTTACACATTTTCTTCGTTTGTTATCGAATTGAGAAACCCTCATTATCTGTGTGAGCTTATCACAAAAGATGATAGCGTTTTGTTTTTTTAATTTCCAATATTCATTAGGAATATATTTCACTTGGTTTTCATTGGTATATTTGCACCATTCCTCTAAAATCACCCGTACACCTACAATTTTCTTTCCCTTTCTGATAGACAAAGTGGCTTCATCACTATCAGCGTAAATTATCCCTTTAAAATCCAAGTAATTACTTTCGATAGTTCTATATTGGTTATTGAATTTAGTAGGCATTTTCATAGTGAATTTACTTATAATTTCTACGTTTTCTATGAACGACCTAACAACTTCAGGACGTCTTTTTTGCTCTGTTAAACTAAAGAAATCATCTATACTTAAATTCAAAAATATATCCTTTTCTTTGTTGGCCTGCATTTCAATAAAATTAACGATTTTTAACTGTGAAGGATTCATTTTTTTTCTGATTGCTTCAAGTTCATTATCTACAAATAATTGTGCGTTAGATAGGTTTACGCTAAGTTTTCCAGTCCCCTTGTTACCTACTGATATTTCGGGTAAAACTCCCCACCCATCGGAGATTAAGGCATTTCTTTTACTCATGTATGATTGTTTAAATGTCTCGTTGAATTCATTAGATCGTGTGGCGAAAAAGTCCTTTGAATCTGGTAAGTTCTTATTTAAACTTTTTATATTAGTATCACTTTGGATGTTATTTTTAAAAATATCATTATTTTTACGGTATAGATCAATAACTCTATGTATAAGTAACTCGGTTTCTTTTAGTTCAAATATTTCACTTTTAATTTTACAAGTCACTTCTAATAACTCGTATTCTCCAATCTCTCTTTGAAATTCTTCGTATGTCATATTTTCAAGTTCTTCTTTACGTGATGCGAATTCTGCTGCTAATTTCCCTTCTTCTTGGTGTTTGATAATTAGTTTTTCATTTTCTATAGATTTTATATCCTTATCTATATTTTCAATTTCGAAATGCTCTAAGATGAAAGTACGAACAAAATAAGAAAAAGCATCAGATTCATTTTCGTTATATAAAGGTTTGCGGTTCATCACGAATTCTTCTACGGTCATACCGTCATCTTCGACGATTTTCACAAGATCCTTGTCATTCTGCACTGTTTTTAAGAGGTTGTCTTTAAATCGTTTGTTGGCATTTTGCAGACTGCTTTCAAATACTGGAGAAATTTGTTTTCGGAACTTTTTTAAATGTTTTACTGCCGCGAAAAAGTTTTTTTCGGCTTCGGCTTTCTCAACTTGTAATTTATTAAGCATTCATAATCCTCCGATACGGTTACTTATTATCTTGATATTCTTTTAATCTTAAGTAAAAAGTACTTCTAGTTAACCCGGTGATTTTACAAATCTCGTTAACTGTTTTACCACCTTGTTCATATAACTCAATAGCATGTTTAACCTTTGCGTTCTTATGACTGAATTGTTTAGGTCTACCGTTGTATTTCCCTTGTTCTTTTGCTATTGCGATGCCCTCTTTTTGGCGCATTTTGATTAAATCACGCTCAAGCTGGTTTACTCCAGCCATAACAGTAAGAAGGAATGTACTGTATGGATTATCACTTGTGGTATCGAGCCATGTATCTTTAATAGATTTAATGGATGCATTCTGTTCTTTAATTGTTTCAATTAATTTAAATAGGTCTTGGGTACTCCTACTAATACGTGTTAAATCACTTACGACGATGACATCATCTGTTTGTAAAGATTCCATCATTCGTTGTAACTCAGGACGATCTGTAGTTGCTCCACTTGTTTTTTCTTCAAATATGTACTCACAACCATACTCTTTTAATTGCTTTAATTGACGCGCTAGATTTTGTTCTTGCGTAGAAACACGCGCGTATCCATAAATGGCCATAAAAAAACACCTCTTTTTTATATCTTTCGTTACTTTATATTATAAACATAATTATTAGATGTGTAAATAGGACGTTTTAAAATAAGTGATAACAAGCCGTCTAAAAAGTCTTAATAGGGTGTACCTTTTTGAATAAAAAAACAACAAAAAAAGCTATTAAAACAACGACAATTATGGTATAATTAACCTATACAAAACGCCATTATATAGCGATTTGTTACATATATCAGATTGGCGGTGAATGAATGACAGAATTGCGGTGTAAATGTAATAAACTTCTCGCTAAAATCAATGGTGCAGTTGAAGTCGAAATTAAATGTCCAAAATGTAAACGAACAAATCGTTTTAAATAGATCATATATAACATTCAGAGGTTCTAGAAACCCTATAGCTTTCAATGGATTTTTTCTATTGGGAGTTGTAGGGTTTTTATTTTTAGAAAGGGGTTCAATAATGACAGAACAAGCCGTAATAGCACGTCGAGAGTATATGAAGAAGTGGAGAGAGAAGAACAAAGAAAAGCTTTCATCTTATCAAAAAGAGTGGAGAAAGAAGAATAAGGATAAGGTCGTGGGATATCAACAAAAGTATTGGGAAAATAAATCAAAATAGAGAGGGTTTTTATATGAATAATAAAAAACAAAAAGATCTCCCGTATATGCATGAAGTAGTATTGAGCGTACTACCTGCCGGAAGATCTAACGCAATTACATTTAAAGAAATTATGTCACGAGTTGGAGCGAGAAGCAATGAAGAACGTCAAATCCGTTCAATATTGAGCGAATTACCAACTATTTATAAACGTCCAGTTGCTTCATCATCAGAAAAGAAATACAAGGGATTTTTTCTTGTTGTAGATTTAGAAGATTTTCTTGTCGGGGATAGATCATTGGTAACGCGTGAGTTACATACACATAAGCGTCGTAACTCATATAGAGAAGCTTGTGCTCATTTATTTACTCCAGGAACAGGAGAGAATCGAGATGAATAATTCTCCTTATGAAGAATTAAAAATAAGCAGATTCGTTTTCGATGAGAATGTACAAAAGGATAGATTGGTAACAGATGTATATAAATTAAAGCTAACGGATCAATGGCGAGATAAATTACAAGAAATGTACGATTTAGATGTATTTGAATACTACGGAGAAATGTGTGCACAAGGCTCTATCGTAAATCGGTACAAGTTCTCCGCCGTTGTATGGGCCTTGCTAAATGGTGCTGGTCATATCTTTTCTGAAGATGAGACGGTAAACCTTGTTGAGACGGCTGTAAATCACTTAGGATTGGATGAATTAGCAATGGTGGTATTATCGGCATTAACAGCCGCTTTAATGCCACCTGAAGCGTATGAAGCGTTTAAAATGACTGTTCTGTCTTATGGGAATCAGGTGAATTTATAATGGCAGGACATGAACGAATTGGCGTTGATATAACCGTCAATAATGGACAAGCTGAGTCGCAACTAAGAAGTTTTCAACAAACAGCAGAACAAACTGGTAGTAAGATCGAACAAGCCTTTAGTAAGATTTCAGCGGTGGGAGACAAATTAACAGTTGGCGTTACTACTCCTTTAGCTGCTGTATCTGCTATGGGAATTAAAACAGCTATTGATTTCGATAATTCGCAAAAGAAAATCCAAAAAAGTTTAGGTGTGACTAGCGAAGAAGCTAAGCGACTTAATGGTGATGTTAAAGCTGTTTGGAAAGATGGATTCGGTGAAAATGTCGATGAAGTTAATAACTCATTAGTAACTACTAGACGTAACATGAGTGAAATTGATAACGGCAAAGAACTACAAAGGGTAACGAAAGATGCGATGCTCTTAGCTGACACGTTTGATAGTGATATTAGTGAAGTTACTCGTGGTGCTAATCAATTAATGGTCGGTTTCGGTATTTCGTCACAAGAAGCGATGGACTTATTAGCAAGCGGTGCGCAAAACGGATTAGATTTCTCAAAAGAGTTATTTGATAACGTGAGCGAATATGGACCTTTATTTGCGAATATGGGTTACTCAGCTGATGAATATTTCAATTTATTATCTAATGGCGCGAAAAACGGAGCTTACAATCTTGATTACGTGAATGACGTAATGAAAGAGTTCCAGATTCGTATTAAAGATGGTTCAAAAGGCGTTTCGGAGGCTATGGGAAGTCTTTCAGAGGGCACGCAGAAAACATGGAAAAGCTTCTTAGAAGGTAAAGCTACTGTAAAAGATGTAAACAATTCTGTCCTTAATGATTTAAAAGGAATGGATGATCAGGTTAAAGCAGGTCAGATTGGAGTTGCACTCTACGGAACGAAATGGGAAGATCTCGAAGCTAAAACAATGTACTCCTTAAACGAAATGCAAGGTGGTTTAGGTAAAACTACTGGTGCCATGAAAGATATGCGTAAGGCACAAGATGAGAGTATTTCTGTAAAGTGGCAAAAAACATTGCGAGAAGCTCAAACTGCATTAGAACCACTTGGGAAAATGCTGTTAGATATAGCTATGGATGTTCTTCCGGCTGTATCAGAAGCAGTTAAAGATGTTACAGGATGGTTTAATGATTTATCTCCAGGAGCACAGAAGGCGGTTATTGCTCTCGGAGGGATTGCCTTAGTTGCAGGCCCTACACTTTCTGTCTTAGGAAGATTTGGCGGAGTAATCGGTGGATTAGTTGGTAAAATAGGTGACTTTGCAAAAGTAGCTCGTATTGGCGCTACAGCAACCGCAGCGGTTGAAGTCGCTTCAGGAACAGCAGCGTTAGGTATGGGAGGATTAGGTGTAGCTATAGGTGGTGCAGCTGCGGCAGCGGCTCCTTTCGTTGCAGGTGCTGCTATTATTGGTGCTGCTGGATATGGAATTTATAAAGGGTTAACAACAGAAGTGATTCCAGCTGTGGATTTGTTTAAAGAACGTATTAACTATGCTGCTGATGGAACTATCGCTAGTGTAGATAAAATATCAAAAGGTACACAAAAAGCAGTCGGTGCGTTTATGGAGCTCTCACAAAAAACTGGTACAGAGTTAACGACAATGTACGCTACGCAAACAGCAATCAATGAAGAAAACATGCCTAAGATTGTTGGGCAATTTGAAGAAATGAAGAATCAGATTGTCGGAGCGTATACAAACCAAAGAGATGAAGCTATTAATAAAAATGCTGAAATGTTTACAAAGATTCAAGGATTAACAGCTGAGCAGCAAGCACAGATCATGGAGAAGACAAACGCCCATTATAACGAAAAAATTCAAGCTACAGAGAATGCGAAAAATAGAATTGCTGAGATTTATAACAATGCCAAAAATGAAAATCGTACTACTACTGAAGCGGAACATCAAGAAATTATGGGACTTCTGAATACTTTTAATCAGCAATCCATTGATGCTATGGCGAAAAATAAGGTAGAACAAGAGCTATTACTGTCTAATCTTAAAGAATCGAAAAGTCGTATTAATGCAGAAATGGCAGCAGATACGATTAAAAAGATGAATAAGCAGCGTGACGATGCAAAGAAAGCGGCTGAAGAGCAATACCAAGAAGTAAAACGATGGGTTATTGAACAGAGAGATGTTGTAGGTTCAATGACAGCGGAACAAGCGGAAACAGCAATTAACAACGCTAGAGAGCAAAGGGATAAAACGATAGAACATGCAGAATCAATACGTAAAGATGGTATTGAAAAATTAAAAGGTTCGTATAAAGACTTGGAAGATCAAGTTGATACAAGTACAGGTAATATTATGGATTTAGGCGGGAAATTAGCAAGATGGTGGGACGGATTAACATTCCCTAAAAAGGTTATGGAAATCGTATCTAAAGGCGGTCAGATGGATCAATATGGTCCTCATAATGCAAACGGGACACCATTCTTTAGCGGAGGACCTTCTTACGTAAATGAACGTGGTGGAGAGATTATGAATCTACCTCGTGGTACGCAAATAATCCCACACGACCTTTCAAAACGATATATCGATAGAGCGGCAGACAAGGCTTCTAATGGTCAAAATACTGTTGCAGGTGGATTTAACATAAATGTAAACGAAATGAACGTAAGACAAGAGAGTGACATTAATAAGATAGCTCAACAATTAGATCAACTACAGAAATCTAGAGCAAGAGGAGTAGGCATAATTTAATAATTAATATTGGAGGAATTTTAATGACTGAAAAACATATTGAAAAGGCAGAAACAAGAGCGGAATTAAAAAATAAGTCTTTAGACATGGTAAGAGGACAAGGACCAGAAGTAGATTCTTTAGAGGTTATTACAGAAGAAATGAACGGATCAAAGGAAGATCCAGGACAAACTAAACTTACAGAAAGAGAACGCGAAATTCATAACCAGGCTTACGAGTCACACCAACGTATTACAGAGTTGCAAAATCAGATGAAGGATTTAGAAAAATCCCGTGTGGAAAGTGAATTAAGAAATGAAGCACATCTTTATAAGCATTATGATTTCGGGATTCAGTACGCATTAAAAAATGATAAAGAAGCGACTGTTGAAGGCTTAAAAACGATTGATGATTACATTGAACGTGCAATATCTGAGGGGATTAAAGAGCGTGAGAAGCAAAAAGAAGATGCTGAGAAACAGGCTGAGAGGGAAGCTAAAGAAGAATTTAAGCGTGAAGTAGAAGAACATATTTTAAAACAGCACCAACAAAAGCCTATTAGGCCTCACCATACCATTTCGGGAAAAT
>NZ_JXIS01000210.1:0-2286 GCF_000836715.1 Bacillus sp. L_1B0_5
CAGAATGACTCGTCTTTTTTGTGTTTTGTAACTTTTTTTAAAGTTAATTACATATATATATAAGTTTTATTCGATTTCTTTTGTGATTTTTGATATGTAATTTAAGATTTTCTATTTTATTTCTTAAAGATAAGATTCACCGGTGTGTTAAAATAGTACAGTTGTTTTTTGATGTACTTTAATATAAGAAGATTTAAGTTAGAAAAGGAGATAATATGAAAAGGATAGGTATAATTACTATAGTAGTCTTAGTCCTTCTAGTAATCGTGTATATGTTAGTTGGGAATTATTTTTATAACTACGCGTTGAATGCGAAACAAGAAAAAGAATTTTTGCAAGATAATCCTCATTTAGTAGAAACGGTAAATGCATCGGGAGATGTATTGGCTACAAATGAAGAAAAGAATGCGAACTTCGTATCGAAGTATAAACCTAACACATTAACTATACGTTCTTTCGATAAATTGAATTTAAAAGGCTATGAATATATGAATGAATCATCTAGTCATAAATGGGCAATTGTGGTTCATGGATACAATGGTAGAGCATCAGAAATGACGAAATATATTCGTAACTTTTATGAACAAGGCTATAATGTCATAGCACCAGACCTTCGTGGGCACGGAAATAGTGAAGGGGATTATGTTGGTATGGGCTGGCATGATCGTAAAGATGTTTTGATTTGGATTCAACAAATCTTAAAGAAAGATCCTAATGCTGAAATAGCTCTATTTGGTGTTTCAATGGGTGGGGCAACTGTAATGATGACTTCAGGAGAAGATTTACCTTCTAATGTTAAAGTTATTATTGAAGATTGTGGATACTCAACCGTTATTGATGAATTTACTTATCAGCTAAAAGATTTATTCCACTTGCCGAAGTTTCCTGTTATGAATGCGGCAAATACAGTTACAAAATTAAGAGCTGGATATGATTTAGAAGAAGCTTCAGCTGTAAAACAAGTAGCGAAAAGTAAAACACCTATGCTATTCATTCATGGGGATGCTGATACATTCGTTCCTTTTGAAATGTTAGATGAGGTGTATAATGCTGCAAAGGTAGAAAAAGAGAAATTAATTGTTCCAGGTGCGGGACATGGAGAAGCGGAGAAAGTAGATTCAAATAAATATTGGAATACTGTATGGAATTTCGTAGGGAAGTACATTCCGGCATAATTAAAATTGGCTCATTTTTATAGACGATAATTGGAGGGATAATAGTTAATCCTTTTGATTATCGTTTTTTTTAAAATTAGGTATTCTGTTATAAGTGTATTTTTGAATGTACTATATGAAGGAGATAGAGCAAAAACTTTTGAATTCCTTAATCTCAGTGCTACAATGATTGAAAACTAAATGTTAATGAGGTGTTTATATGAAAATTGAAGTTTGGTCTGATTTTGTATGCCCATTTTGCTATATTGGGAAACGTAGATTAGAGATGGCTTTAGAACAATTTCCACATAAGGAGGATGTTGAAGTTGAGTTTAAAAGTTTTGAGTTAGATCCGAATACTCCCGTTTACTCTGGAACAAGTATTAATGAAGTACTTGCATCGAAGTATGGGATTAGTATTGAAGAAGCTAAGCGTAATAATGTACAACTAGGAAATCATGCAGCTAGTATGGGTTTAAGTTTTAACTTTGAAGAGATGAAGCCGACTAACACTTTCGATGCACATCGTCTGGCGAAGTTTGCAAAGGATCAAGGGAAAGAAAAAGAGATTACGGAAAATCTACTTTTCGCATACTTCACTGAATCGAGAAATTTAAGTGATGTGGATACGCTCGCTACTATTGCTGAAGCTTCAGGTTTAGATAAGCAAGAAGCTTTAAATATTATTAATGATAAAAATGTGTATGCAAACGATGTGAGGGTTGATGAAGCAATTGCACAGCAATATCAAATTTCGGGAGTACCTTATTTTATTATTAATCAAAAGTATGCTATTTCAGGTGCACAACCACTTGAAACTTTTGTTGGTGCACTCCAGCAAGTTTGGGAAGAAGAGAATCCTGCACCGAAGTTACAGGAACTTTCAGCAGATGGTGGAAGCGATCTTTCTTGTACTGATGGAAGTTGTTCAGTGCCATCAAAAGAATAATAGCTTTTATGATGGAATAGCACCCTATAGATAGTTCTGTGGGGTGCTTGTATATAACTATAGAAGAAATGCGTAAATAGATAATTTGATTACGTAAATGAATTCTATAAAATATAAAGTTTTTTAAAATAATGTATTGACGATTATATAAATGAAGTGTAATATAGAACAAGTCGCCGATGA
>NZ_JXIS01000211.1:0-2331 GCF_000836715.1 Bacillus sp. L_1B0_5
GTTTGTCCATTATTTGCACCAGAACCCAAAAAATCAAATTGGTTGTATTAAGAATGTTTGATTTCTTAAAGAAGTATTTAAAGGGTGTCTTGCATGTACTTGAATATTTGTACCATTAGTAGTTTGCAAACCAGCTACTTCTAAAACTAAGTCTGGATTCATTTTATTTTTAAATATATATTCATTACTATTATTAACACGCTCTATAGCCCAATAATGAGCATCATATGTTTCAATAAGCTGCGTAGTAAATACATTGGCCGTTCCACCTGCAGCGTTCCAAGCCAACACTATATTTGAGGCACGATTACGTCGTATTACATAACCATTCTTAACACTGTTGTACGAGAGATACCACTTTTGAGTATCTGCCTTATTATTGGACATTAATATAACATTGGTATTTGAGGCCCCCTCCAAACTTACTACACTACTATTATTTAATGCTGTCACAATTTGATACTCTCCATTAAAAATAGGACTCATTAAACATCTATTTCTCCAATCATTACAATTAACAGCGTACATATCCAATCTATTTGAAAACTGTTCTATAATTAAATATGTGCGTTGTGATGCACCACCGGATAGAAAAATAGGTATATTATTATACGATATCTGATATCCAAAATTTGTATGGAGATGCCCAGCAAAAATTGCTGCAACACCATATTGTTGAAATAAATTTTTATATTGATCATAAAGCATTTGATGTTTATGAACATTTATTATGATAGTTTTCCCATTTATTCTAGCTGTTTCTAATTGAGTTCTTACCCAATCAAAGTTTTCAAATATGTGATACTCATTAAAATCGGTAATAGTTGGGCCTGTTTGCTTATTCATTGTAGGAAAATTTTGTAATTGGATAGAACATATCGATCCGAAATTTACTGCATAAGCAAAACTGCCTTGATGCTTTGTAACAGGAATACCCAAATAAGGTTCTCCTGGTTGAGTCCTATAATCAAATTGAGTTGATGGTATGCCGCGAGTTTGAACATGGGCTATTAAATTCTCCATTGAATTTTTAAAACATCCATTATTTACGCAGTCATTAAAATTATTTTCAATATCATGATTGCCTAGACCATAATAATAGGGTCTTTTTAATATTCTAAGAAGTTCGTTTATTTTATCCCACTGCCAGCCATGCCCAAAGGCAGTCAAATCTCCGTTTATCAGCACAGATGCATTGGGTACAGTATCCGTATAAGAATTAATATTATTGTATTGTTCACGTATCAATGCTGCTGAACGTTGTTCTTTCGTAGATTCGTTTTCTGGACGATTTGAACATGGCGATACAATAGGATTATTACAATTTGGAAATGAGATACTATCCTGACAATCTGTCCAAGGATATTGGGGATCAGAAGTGATAACTAAAGATTGTATTAAGCCAAGCGGCGCAGCAAAATTTAAATTTTTTTGTTGTTTTCTCCACATATTATTTCCCCCACTTTATTCATTTGTTAACTATTCTTAAATAAGATTAGTTCTTGTGTCAAACAAGATAGTGTTGATATTCCTAAAAATTTAAAAATAAGAATTAAATCATTTAAAGATTTCAAATTACTTTATAAACGAACTAAAAATAAGTTGGAATATTATCTTTAATGGACCCAAAATAGCACTCGATTAAATAACTGTTTAATCAATATGTTTAAAAAAATATAAATATTCCTCTATTTTTCGCGCGAAAAGATGATTAGAATGGAGTGAGGAGCTGTACCCTAATCATGTCATAAAAATAGTTGGTGAGGTTAAAAATTTGAGAAGAGGATTACAGTATCTAGCAGGAATCTAAGCGGCGTCCCTTTACAATAATTATTGTGGGCATTGCTATAATTCGACTGAGAAACACTATATATTATCTAGCTTTTAACACACTGTTTTAGTCCTCCTAGACTCATAGGTGTGGTTGTATTCACATAAAGGTAAATGCCATAATCAAATTAGATAATTGCTTATTATACATGGCGTTTTCCAATGTATTACGCTATCATAAACTTCTTACCTATATTTACTTTTGCGTTCAAAAAAATATCTTACTCGTGCAAATTATCAAAAAATATCGTCAGATAGATGTTTTTGTAGTTCATCAGTAAACAAATGAAATTCATCAAAATTTTATCTTATATTGATAGTAATGCTTTAGTATCTATGATTTATCACCATGTCATTTCCAAAAAAATTGTACACTAAATAGTTTACAAAAATTAAAATTACTAAATGCTTCTTTTTATAATATATGTACTTGGTATATAAGAAAGATTGAAGAGAATTAGAATAAATTTAAAAATTGAGGGTGTTGCAAAACTAAAATAA
>NZ_JXIS01000212.1:0-232 GCF_000836715.1 Bacillus sp. L_1B0_5
AAGTAGGTAGTTTATTAACACGAGGTCCATATACAATTCGTGGTTACTATAAAGCCGAAGAGCATAATGCACGATCATTTACAAAGGATGGGTTTTATCGCACAGGTGATCTTGTAAAAGTAAATGAACAAGGATACATCATTGTAGAAGGAAGAGATAAAGATCAAATTAACCGTGGTGGTGAGAAAGTTGCTGCGGAAGAAGTTGAAAATCATCTATTAGCACACGATGC
>NZ_JXIS01000213.1:0-3687 GCF_000836715.1 Bacillus sp. L_1B0_5
CTTAAAGAAAAACGACAGTAATAGCCAATGGCTACTAAAATAATGTCTTTCTTGAACTGTTTTCCTTTAAAATATCTCATGTAGCATTCTCCTCAGCACAGTTTCCCTACAGTCTCCTTTTTCATGGAATGGGCAAAAACATCCTGCTACCGAAACGCTGGATTGTGGAACAAACTTTTTCTTGGTTAGAAAACTACCGCAGACTACGGAAGAACTGTGAGTAAACACTTGAAAATAGTAGACAGAGTTGCTTATTGGCATCTGTGGTGATTTTATTAAAAAGATTCTAGATAGGTTCTAAGGGTGAAGTAGGGAAATGGATACCTTTGTGCAAACAGGAGGGGTTTATGAACCGCTGTGGTCTGGAGTTAGAACGTGGATGGATGAGAAGGGCTGGTATTATGAAGTGAGACAAACAATGTGAACAGGATATCTTCCATCCAAGATGTCCTGTTTTTCTGTACTCTCTACTATGGTTGGACTCAAAACGCTTATAGAAGAATTTGAGGATGTTGAAGGGGGATAGGAGGTGATTTGATATATTTTTGGGAAATGTAAAGGTTGATTGTCGGAAAATGATGAGGTTATTTGTAGAAAAGATGTAACAGGAATACATATAGAAAATTACGAATACTTTAAAATGCATAGGACATATTGAAAAAAGAATGATCAATCACTACATAGGAAGGAATATCTATAGGATTTGCGAAAATGATAAATTATGTACAGATAGGTTCTTGTTAAGTCATATGAATTAAAAAATGCTTTAAAATAATCTTTGTTGCAACAGAAAAGAGTTGTGTCTAATTTGAGTATGGGAGGAATAGATATGAATCCATATCAAAATAAGAATGAATATGAAATATTCAATGCTCCATCCAATGGTTTTAGCAAGTCTAATAACTATTCTAGATATCCATTAGCAAATAAGCCAAATCAACCACTGAAAAACACGAATTACAAAGATTGGCTCAATGTGTGTCAAGATAATCAACAATATGGCAATAATGCGGGGAATTTTGTTAGTTCTGAAACTATTGTTGGAGTTAGTGCAGGTATTATTGTAGTAGGAACTATGTTAGGAGCTTTTGCTGCCCCTGTCTTAGCTGCAGGTATAATATCTTTTGGGACTTTGTTGCCGATCTTTTGGCAAGGATCTGACCCTGCAAATGTTTGGCAGAATTTGTTAAACATCGGAGGAAGGCCTATACAAGAAATAGATAAAAACATAATTAATGTACTAACTTCTATCGTAACACCTATAAAAAATCAACTTGATAAATATCAAGAATTTTTCGATAAATGGGAGCCAGCACGTACACACGCTAATGCTAAAGCAGTACATGATCTCTTTACTACCTTAGAACCTATAATAGATAAAGATTTAGATATGTTAAAAAATAATGCTAGCTATCGAATACCAACACTCCCTGCATATGCACAAATAGCTACTTGGCACTTGAATTTATTAAAACATGCTGCTACCTATTACAATATATGGCTGCAAAATCAAGGTATAAATCCAAGTACTTTCAATTCATCTAATTACTATCAGGGCTATTTAAAACGTAAAATACAAGAATATACTGACTATTGTATACAAACGTACAATGCAGGACTAACTATGATTAGAACTAATACTAACGCAACATGGAATATGTATAATACTTACCGTTTAGAAATGACTCTAACTGTGTTAGATCTTATTGCTATTTTTCCAAATTATGACCCAGAAAAATATCCAATAGGAGTTAAATCTGAACTTACCAGAGAAGTTTATACGAATGTTAATTCAGATACATTTAGAACCATAACAGAACTAGAAAATGGATTAACTAGAAATCCTACATTATTTACTTGGATAAACCAAGGGCGTTTTTACACAAGAAATTCTCGAGACATTCTTGATCCTTATGATATTTTTTCTTTTACAGGTAACCAGATGGCCTTTACACATACTAATGATGATCGCAACATAATCTGGGGAGCGGTTCATGGACATATTATTTCTCAAGACACATCCAAAGTATTTCCTTTTTATAGAAACAAACCTATTGATAAGGTCGAAATTGTCAGACATAGAGAGTACTCAGATATAATATATGAAATGATATTTTTTTCGAATAGCAGTGAAGTATTTCGATATTCATCCAATTCAACAATAGAAAATAATTATAAAAGAACTGATTCTTATATGATTCCAAAACAAACATGGAAAAATAAAGAATATGGTCATACTCTATCGTATATAAAAACTGATAATTATATATTTTCAGTAGTTAGAGAAAGAAGAAGAGTTGCATTTAGTTGGACACATACTAGTGTTGATTTCCAAAATACAATAGATTTAGATAACATCACCCAAATCCACGCTCTAAAAGCTTTGAAGGTAAGTTCTGATTCGAAAATTGTGAAAGGTCCTGGTCACACAGGTGGAGACTTGGTAATTCTTAAAGATAGTATGGATTTTAGAGTTAGATTTTTAAAAAATGTTTCTCGACAATATCAAGTACGTATTCGTTATGCTACTAATGCTCCAAAGACAACAGTATTCTTAACCGGAATAGATACTATAAGTGTGGAGCTCCCTAGTACCACTTCCCGCCAAAACCCAAATGCTACAGATTTAACATATGCAGATTTTGGATATGTAACATTTCCAAGAACAGTTCCAAATAAAACATTTGAAGGAGAAGACACTTTATTAATGACCTTATATGGTACACCAAATCATTCATATAATATATATATTGACAAAATCGAATTTATTCCAATCACTCAATCTGTATTAGATTATACAGAGAAGCAAAATATAGAAAAAACACAGAAAATAGTGAATGATTTATTTGTTAATTAAAACAAAGTTCTTACTAAAATAGATAGTATGGCTGTTAAAAAGTAAGCGAGAAAGGTCGTGAACCCTATGTTTACAAGTGGTGCGAAAAATAGGTTAAAGCTAGAAACGACAGATTATGAAATAGATCAAGTGGCTAATGCTATAGAATGTATGTCAGATGAACAATATTCAAAAGAAAAACTGATGTTATGGGATCAAGTAAAACATGCAAAATACCTTAGTCAGTCTCGAAATTTGCTTCAAAATGGTGATTTTGAAGATGTATTTCATGGATGGACTACAAGTGATCATATGTACATTCAGTCGGATAATTCTACTTTTAAAGGGAATTATCTGAATATATCTGGGGCGCGAGACATATACTTAACGATATTTCCAACATACATTTACCAAAAAATTGATGAATCAAAATTAAAACCGTATACACGTTACCTAGTAAGGGGATTTGTAGGAAGTAGTAAAGATGTAGAACTAGTGGTTTCACGCTATGGAAAAGAAATAGATACAGTCATGAATGTACCATTTGATATCCCGTATGTATCTTCTAGGCCTGTTTGTAATGAATTATATGATGGTGAACAACAACCGTATCCAAATGGGAATGTAGGATATTATAATCCAATGTCAGCTTTTACGCCTTCTTACACATCTGATGCTCGTCAGTGTATGCCAGGGAAAAAACAGATAGTCTGTCAAGATTCTCATCAGTTTAAGTTCCATATTGATACAGGTGAAGTAGATTATAATACAAATATAGGGATTTGGGTCATGTTTAAAATATCTTCCCCAGATGGATACGCATTATTAGATAATTTAGAAGTAATTGAAGA
>NZ_JXIS01000214.1:0-1445 GCF_000836715.1 Bacillus sp. L_1B0_5
CAAGCCTTTTCCTGTCTCTTTGTATGCGTGATCCCATAAGGATAGGAAATGATTGAATACAAAGCGAGAACACCCAATCGTTTTGTTGATTAGAATTGCTTGTGCCTGATTTGGATAGATACGAAACTTATAGGCTTTATTAATCATTATTTGATTCACCTCCATTTCGGTATATGACTATTATACAACGAACATACATTCGGTAGGTAGTGGAGTAACACTTTCTGTATGTCGAACAATTAAGCTGGCTTCCTGCCATCCCTTGTTCGAAGCCAATTCATCTCCCACCTACTCACCTTCACGCTCCTTGAGGAAGGAGTCTTCTTGGCTAAAATGATAAAAGAAGAGATGCGCTAACATTTCTTCTAATAACTGCTACCGTCAGGGTGGTGGTTATATCATTTATTTTTTACGAAACCCACCCTTTTGCTCTGGACGGCGACGAGGAGTGGTTTTTTGTTATCTTTTTCTAAAATTTGTTTCCTAAAAACATACGCAGAAACTTCACGTACAATGGCTTTCACAAATTCTTTTAGAAGCTTAAACAAAAACCCCATAGGTATATCACCCCCTTTCCTTCCACATGGAAAGAAGGGATAACCAATCACCCTCACAATATACAGTTAATCCTCTTCTATCATACTAGTACAATCTCACCAATATAAAAAAGACCACCATTAGGCAGTCCTTTTTGGGTAGTTTTAGAGATAAAATTATAACATATTAATATATAAATTATAAATTTTTTCCCAAAAGATACTATAAGTTTTTTATAATTATTGATTTCTCAATCTTCATTGCATGATAAATTTTCCTATAAAGATTGACAAATAACAGTAATATTATCAATCCATTAGATTATTAGAAAAAACTGGTTATCCGTATAGCTCTTTGGTAAAGTATAGATATTGTTTAAGAAAATAAAGTTAATATAGATTAACTAAGTAATCCAAAGGAAATGTTTTATTACATAAAAAAAGGCTCCATTGCTGGAGCGCTCCAAAATAAAATAAACAAACGAATTAAAACAAGAAACAGACAATTTAATTATATAGATAAAACATAAATAAATCTATATATATGCAATATTGCATATAAAACTTTATTTATTGATGCTATAATAGACTTACTCGACGATTATTATATTTTTTATGGTTTTTATGTAATACAATACCTCCTTAACACCAAGTGTACAAGTAAAAGAAGACATCTTAATCGATGTCTTCTTTTCTTATATAATAACAACACAACGACATTATGAAAGTCTTCTTCTCCTGGAAACAGAATGAAATCCACTATGTTAATACAAATGGTTGGTCTTAATTCTGTATACTTCATCCCCTGAGTCATTTGGGAATAATACATGCCTGCCCAGTAGAACAAAGATCGCTCAATCATGTCTTTTTTGTCGCGAACCCGTATCTCTATATTTAATTTTATACCAT
>NZ_JXIS01000215.1:0-2541 GCF_000836715.1 Bacillus sp. L_1B0_5
CGATACAGCAGCAAAAGAAGGTATCTATCCTCTTATTGCGCAGCATATACCAAAAGAGAGAAATAGTGACCGTGAGCAAGCTGTCTTTAATTTTGGTCTACATTATTCTATGTACTCTCTTCATAACATTAAGAGAATGTTTAAGAATGTGCATGCACTACTGAAGCAGAAATTTGCAGTACCAGTGACGGAAGAGTCTTATTACCGTAATTATCTAAAATACCAGGAAGAAACGTTATTTAGAAAATATGCATATGATCAGGGTGTTAATCTCCATGCATATATCGCTTTAGAAATTGAAATGCGTGAAAAACTAAAAGTTCGTGGTCATAAAGAACGCACGATTCCAAGTGATGTTCGTGAATGGTTTATCGAGGCAATTGATAAGCTGCCACAAGAAAAACTTCGTGTTATTGAACTACCAAAGCAGTTTAATTTACTAGAGTTTATGCGTACCTTCGAACGTTTAGTACGTGCTGGAGTAACAATAACAGCTCCAGATCAGGTGCTACACGCAATGGAAACAAAATAATAGTAAAGAGCTCTCTATTTTTGAAAAAATCGAAATTAGAGGGCTATTCGTAGTTGTTTCATTCATACTCCTTTTCTACTACTCTATTTATAAATACAAAATCAGAAGGACTTCATGTAAAATGAGGTCTTTTTTTATGCACTTCTATACAAATTCTCTTCTAGCATTATAGAACTCTCCACATAGTGCTAGGGAGTATTCTTTTAAAGTAGTAAAACCTATCTCATAATACCTACAAAAAATCAGAAGAAAAATAATAAAAATAGTGGATATGAGGAAAAATATACTTGAATGTGAATAATATTTTCCTAACATTATTGTAACTACTAGTGTCGCTGTATTTATCTAATAAAAATCATCAATAATAATGTGAGTTATGTGTAAATACTGAGTAATGTTAACAAATAGCAGCCTAATCTGGATAAAATGTGGGTAATTGAACGTTAGATATTGCTGTATTTAACAAAATAAAGAAAATAAAGCCTATTTCTATAGTTGGATAAATATAAAGTGATTTGTATCAATTTCTTTCCGATTTCATGTAGAAATATATAATTCTCTTTATGCTTTTTTGTAGAATTGATAGTCTAATAATCATTGAATTTCCGGCTACATTTTCTACTATTTATGATTTTTTACGTTCTAACATCAAATTTTCCCTTGTGTGAGTAGATCTTTCCTCTATTTTTGATAACCTATAATAGTTTTGTCTTTATTTCTTTTTAATATATAAGATATATATTTATAATAGATTTTTAATACAACTAGTATGATTGTTAATAAGATGTCCAACCTAATTGAAAATATTTGTAAATTACGTTATAATAATGGAAAATAAACATATCATTACCCACATACTAAAGGACAAACCTACGTATCCCTACCAGGGCGAGGTTTGTCCTTTTTTCATTTTAGTAAACAATTCATATTTGGAGGATTAAACATGACTGTACTTAAAGATACGACTTACTTAGATATAGATACCTATAACGAGATTAGATTTTTCAAAGGGATATTTTGGGGACTAATATTGGTAGTTCCCTTTTGGAGTATTATGATAGCCACATTCATTTGGCTTTGTAAATAATAATCAACATATCAAAAAAGCAAAGGGCGGTAGCAGGTCTTTCACTTATTTTCTGTTATAATATATCCTAAGAAATTAGGTGATTATAATGAGCAAAAACATTAATTTAGAAGAAACATTAGCAGCCTTTTCTGCTTATTTAATAGAAAAAGGACGGAAACAATCCACGATTTAACGTTATGCTTACGATATTAAAGATTTTTATAAGTGGTTAAGAGCAAATAAAAAACTTCTACATATCAAATCATGGAGTGAACTTTCTGAAGCGGATTATCAGACGTATTTCTCTGAGTTAGAAGACAAGCGTAAATATTCTCAGAAAACAAGACACAGAATATGGGTGGTTTTAAAGAAGTTACACATGTTTTTATGCATAGTTAGTCCATTGGATGGTATTAATCTCTCTTTGATTCCTGATCAATCACTAAATGATAATGATTTTATTACCGAAATGGAAGAAAAGCTTTTAAAACAAACTGTCCTATCAACAAAAGGGCTAACGGAAAGACAAGCTAAATATCGCCCTCTTATTATGGATAGAAACGTTTGTATTATAAATTTAGTAGTAAACTATGGGTTGTCTTTGCAAGAGCTTGTATCGCTTAATATGAGCCATATAAACTTTGCGAAATATCTGGTGTTATGTCAAGAAAATAGACACATTAAACAGAGACATTTTATTCGTTAAGCAGCTTGAGATTGTTGCTTTTCATAGAACCTCTTTTAAATTGAATCGGTGATACATACTTCAGTGCAGAATGGCTACGTTTTCGATTGTAAAACACTTCAATATATTTAAAAATACTGGATTTCGCTTCGTCTCGCGTTCTATATTTTTTCGGATAGACCCATTCTTTTTTTTATACACTATGAAAAGATTCAATCACTGCGTTATCAGGTTCTGGTGCAAATAATGGACAAA
>NZ_JXIS01000216.1:0-2165 GCF_000836715.1 Bacillus sp. L_1B0_5
TATTTGCCGAAATAAGCGGAAAGAAAGCGAGGATTAGGGATGAAACAGGGAATCGTTGGTTTAATCATAGTTGTACTAGTGGGTATCAGTGTATGGTTATGGAATCAAAATCGCACCTTACAGCATAAAGTCGAGCAAACGGAAAAGAAGTGGACGGAACAAGTAAAAGAGCTAAAAACAGAAAATCGAGCATTGGAAAAGCGCGTGACAGTTTTAACAGAAAATACCCAGGATAAAGGGCAAGAAGTAGCAAAACAGTTTGTAGAGCTGTTAATACGTAATGATAACAAGCAAAAAGAAAAGCCAGAATTTGAGAAGATCAAAGAAATGATAACAGGGGAAGCAAGAAACAAATTATTAAACGCGCCAGATGATGCACATAACCATATAGAAGATGAGGGCTCTATGCATATTCAAACCAAAGCAAAGATAACAGATATGTACTACATCAAAACCGCTGATAATAAAGCGGATGTAACGGTTAAATATGATTATCTTGTAACGATAGATGGAACAGAACAACAAGAAAAACACACCATGAAATTAAATTTAGTATTAGAAGGTGACAAATGGTTTGTAGAAAATTACGAGTTTCAAATCAATACAGGAATTGAAGGGCCATAGGGAAAGGAATGAGGGGATTTGGTGAATCAAAATGTATTGCATCACATTGGATATGAAATATTGCAAGAAACGTTTGTATTGATTCGAAATGTATTTTCCTATTCCAAAGAAGACGAATACAGTGTGACATATGTACGAGAAATTGCGGATGCTTTGCATAATATCCCGCATTCGATTCAAAAACAGCATGATACATTTTTAGAATTTGAGTTCAAGCTGTTAGAAGAAACATTAATGCAAATGGATTTTGGAAAGGTTGCCGCACAAAATATTCCTTATTTTAGAATGTATGCGGCACGTGTACAGCAATTGTTACAGAAGCGCTATAACGGGGGGAATTAAGGCGAAATGGGGCGATAAAGAATGATTGTATTTGGAATTGGGCTGTCAGTTTTGCTGATAGCCTATTTGTTTATCCAGGTGTATCCGTTCCACGAACAAAAATTAGAACAAAGAAAATATGATGAATATGGAATTTGGATCATTATTTGTACAGGGGTATGCCTCTATGTATCGCATCATTTTTTACAAGAAAACACTTGGCAATGGGGATTGAAAATCATTGGTGCAACTTTTTTTACAGGCTTTTCAATGGGATGTGTCGGAAAACAAAGTATATATGATTTTCAACACAAAAAGTTCCCCTTTCAGAAAAAATGACGTTTCAGATTCGTTTGTAATTGATTTTAAAGAAACTATTAATACATTTAGTATTGAATGAGGTTACGTCTTTTATTCGGTCTTTTAAGTGGTTTAAATGAGTTTTTAGAGAAAAGGGGGGGAGGATGATTTTTTTTAAGGTTATTGCATATATTTTGTTAAGTATAGGAGTTTGTACGCTTGTTTTGGCAGGAATAGCCGCTATTGTAAAGAATCAAATGATAATCGCAAATATAAATCTATTATTGGCCATGTACTATTTTTGTTCGGGAAGTCTTCTGTATTTGTGCACGTTATGGGAAACACAAGATATTATCCTACAAGCCTTTTTGATTTTAATTGTAGGAATAGCGATTATTCGATTAAGAAAAAGCTGGTATGTACCGCAAATGCGTATCCAACTTCAAAAACTACAGGAGCAAGTGACAAATAAGAATGATCTGTGAGGAACTTTAAGAAAAAGGGAGTGGAGAAATCTTGATACATCAATATGAATTAAACTTTTCAGTGATGTATAGTGGCAAGGTAACAGACTCACAATCTACGATTATTCCAGCAAGTTCTTTAGAGGAAGCAAATGAAAAATTAGAGTCGGAAGTAAAGCGACGATTAGGAAAATGTAGTATAAAAGTGTATTCCGCAAGTTTATTTGTTTCAGAGGAAGTTCAATATACAGTCTTACAAAAGTGAAAATCAATATCGTGCATAAAAAGGATGAAATGAATATGTTATGCCCAGTATGTATCAAAAGAGGAGAAAGGGAAGTTGAAATGATCCCAATGTATGACGAACATCCAAATTGGATTCTTTTTTGCAGGAAATGCGATCATCGACATAAAAATGAAGAAGTAAGTCCTCTTCCTTATTGAAAGTAATAAATC
>NZ_JXIS01000217.1:0-210 GCF_000836715.1 Bacillus sp. L_1B0_5
AATCATGGGAATGGATATTGGAGTTTATACGGTCATATGTCGTCCATTACTGTACAGGAAGGTCAAAACATTGGAGTCGGTCAACAGGTAGGTGTTTGCGGAAGAACAGGGCAAGTAACAGGGCCACATCTTCACTTTGAGATCAAAACATCTTTGACGTTTGGTCAAGTCGACCCAGCACCTTATTTGCCGAAATAAGCGGAAAGAAAG
>NZ_JXIS01000218.1:0-613 GCF_000836715.1 Bacillus sp. L_1B0_5
GATTTATTACTTTCAATAAGGAAGAGGGCTTACTTCTTCATTTTTATGCACGATATTGATTTTCACTTTTGTAAGACTGTATATTGAACTTCTTCTGAAACAAATAAACTTGCGGAATTCATTTTTATACTACATTTTCCTAATCGCCGCTTTACTTCCGAATGCAATTTCTTACTTGCTTCCTCTAAAGATTGTGCTGGAATAATCGTAGATTGTGAGTCTGTTACCTTGCCACTGTACATCACTGAAAAGTTCAATTCATATTGATGTATCAAGATTCCTCCACTCCTTCTCCCCTTAAATTTCCTCACAGATTATTCTTACTTGTTGCTTCTTCCTGCAGTTTTTGAAGCGTACGCATTTGCGGTACATACCAGCTTTTTCTTAATCGTATGATCGTAATTCCTACAATTAGAATCAAAAAGGCTTGTAGGAAAATATCTTGTGTTTCCCATAACGTGCACAAATACAGAAGACTTCCCGAACAAAAATAATACATGGCCAATAATAGATGTATATTTGCGATTATTATTTGTTTCTTTCCAATTGCGGCTATTCCTGCTAAAACAACTGTACAAACTCCTATAGGGGCACGGCAACATCGCCATCAAGC
>NZ_JXIS01000219.1:0-445 GCF_000836715.1 Bacillus sp. L_1B0_5
AATACAACTCCCTATATTAATTGGTGTTTATTATGCTATACAATCTACACCTGAGATAGCAAACCATCAATTTCTATGGTTAGAGTTAGGGAAATCTGATTTTCTCTTATCTTTATTTACGGGTATTATCTACATGACTTTAGCATTTGTCAATAAAGATCAAATGCAACAGGATGTACCTAAGTATTTATCCTATATAGGTTTTGTAACACCTATTATTATGTTTACCCTATGCTTGAATACTCCTGCAGCATTACCATTATATTGGATTATAAGTGGATTATTTATCATTTTACAAACAATGTACTCAAAAAAAATGCTTAATAAAATTAGAAAAAACAGCTCTTAATGAGCTGTTTTTTTATGATTTGCTTCTTTCTTAAATAACCTAATAAAGTTTAATAAAGAATATATCCCTACAGAAATATAAGTGAAGAATACAAAT
>NZ_JXIS01000022.1:0-15315 GCF_000836715.1 Bacillus sp. L_1B0_5
CATAGGATATTCATCCCGATCATATCCCTTTTTCGTTGGAACATTTGCTAAAGACTGTTTTCTCCTTTCAGCGGCTCCATCCCGATCAATTGTACAAATATCTGTATTGCCATTTGCAATCGCATCTTTAATATGTGCCGCGGTTTCTGGATACTTATTTGACGGAAATTCTATAACTTGTGCAATATCTTGTGATCCACTTGTTTGTTTTGCAGGATTTGAATTTTGAATCGCTGAACATCCTGTAAATAACAACCCTACCGTTAAAAAGCTACTTATAATCCCTTTGAATTTCATTATACTCCCCCTTTTTATTCCTTGTTTATCAAGTTCCCGCGTTCCTCTTGTTCTATTTTTCTCTCTAGATAACGTAGACCTACTTTAAGTAAAATCCAAAACATTCCAAATAATAATACTACAATAATGATATTTTTGAATTTTCCAAACATCAATTCTAAAGCAAGTTTGGGATTTGAAACTGCTAAAATATTCATAGTTGCAATGTCTGCAATTGCATATGCAATTGCAAAAATAAATGCACTAAATATAATTAGCAGTAATAAACCATTCACAATCCTACGCATGAATATCACCATTCCATTTCAGTTTTTGTTGTTCAAAATAATCCACCAACTAAAAAGCTACCTATAATCCCTTTAAATTTCATTCCTGGTTTATTTAAGCGCTTTGGGTTTCTTGAACAAGAATATTAATAAAGCACTAATGCTCAAAATCCAAACAACTACCTTCCCAAAATTCAATAAATAACTTGTTTTATTTTGTATTTGACTAAGCATATTTGTTGAAACAGTAGTTTCAGTATAAAAATCCAGTGAAAATAAATATGCCATAGCTTCTGTTAACCCCATGTGTGCTTGTGCTGGAATTATCCAAAATACCATTGGTGCTACAAAAAATATAATGGTCCAAACTACAGCTCCAAAATCAAATTCTTTAATATTATAAAAAGGACGTTCAACAAACTTCATATTGGCCTTCTCCTTTTCGATTTTTATTATTCAAAAATTACTAATTCAACATTCGAACAAACCCTACATTCTCAATATATTCAAAACCTCGTTGTTTCAAATCATATTCGATTTCTTCTCTATTTTTTTTACCTTCAAATTCATGCATCAATTCGAATTCACATACCGGCACAAATCCTTCTTGTTCTTTAAACATAGTATTGAGTATTTCTAACTCTATTTTTGATAAATTGCTTTTATTTAATAATTTATCTGTAAGCTCTAATGTTAACAATTTATGAAATTCTAATTTTTCTTCACTTGCTCTAGGTATTCTTATATTCTCTGTTAACATCCATTTTAAAGCATCTTCCATGACTTCAAATTTTTCAATTAGAAATTTAATTTCACCATCTGATAATTTTCTGGTATCTTCTATAGGGAATTTAGGTTTTAATGTAGGTTTAAATATTTTATTAAAAATTTTCACTTCTATCCCCTCTTTCATATTCTTAATTTTATAAGAAACACTGTCTCTTCAAATACCGATTTCATTTCAAATCCCGAACGTTCACTGGATCCCAAAGTCTATTTTATTCGTTTTTTCAATAGCAGTTTTATTACTGTTTTATAATCTCACAAAAAGATGCCTTATCATACCCGCCTTCTTCAAAGTAGACTCTTGTTCCGCCTGCACCTTTACTAATGATCTCCTTCACTGTTTTATCTTTCTCAGATAACCAACTACGCACAACACTACCTATTTTCCCTTTTTTTCCGTTACTATCTGTAAAAGATTTGCGAATCATTTTTTACCCACTCCTTTTTTCATGAAAGTACCGATTTTGTTTCATTTTTATACTTTTTATGGAATTCATTAGTGATATATCCATTAATTGAAATAGCAATCACAAAATACGTCAAAAATTTAAATTCAGTATACAATCCAACAATTAAATTCCCAATAATAAGTACAAAGAAAGAAATAAAGGAAATCACAAAAGCATATTCGGATTTCTTTGATTTTTTTGTTTCTCTAATATTTCTCATAACATCCCATCCTTATTTACTTCCGCTTCACTTGAAAATTCATGTGCGCATTCAGCTGATTAAATCTTGGTATTTATCAGAAAATTTAAAGTGAACTTTACCATTCTCACGTTTACATTCACACCAATCACTGTTCCATTTAGCTTGTAAAGTTGCAATTAGACTTGGTTTAGGATTTGCATAATGGGTTTCACAATAATTTAATATTTCCTCTACAGTCGTCCACTTCTTATGTTTATGGTAGCGTAAAAATGCTTTGATGTTTTCAATCATAATTGAATAATCAGTAGTGCCCTCTCCCCCTTTAACACCACCAATTTGTGTTTCATGATAGCTCTTAATAAAGCTTCTTATCGGTTTAAAACCTTTCTTTTTTAACTCATTAGGAATGCGATTATATCTTGCGGGGATAGATATATATGCAATTATGTCATCGGAGAATCTGTCTTTTCCTATTTCAAGTAATCCAAGTTTATTTTGCTCTAAGATTTTTTTCACACATCTAGGTATATGTCCTTTCCGTTGAGGAATTGCAATATAGACATAGTGGCCATAATTCAACCTGTCTAACGCTTGATCTATCAATTTGAAGCTTAATGTCGTCTTTAATTCAACAACAATGTCACAGGCACCATGTAACCCTAATACATCACACCCTAAAACTTCCCCATATACATTTGAACAGCCATTTTCAATTAAAAATGATTTTACAGGTGCATATAAATCTGATTCCTTTAGCTTTTTCATTAGTTACCTACCTTTCATTGTAGAATAACAATTTCATAAAAAACATTCTTAATCTTATTTCTTGATGTTCTCTATTACCTAGTTTACAAATACTGTCTTATAGCTTTTCTCTTTCCTTCCCCCATGCTTATTTCCACATTTCGGGCAATACGGACCATCATTTTTCTTTTTACAATCTCTTACGTCCCCTCTTGGCAACGGAAAAACAAATTGACACATCTCACAGGTGAATTTTTTCTTTGGTAAAGCATTTAGCAAAAAATTAATCACTATATCCACCACAAACAATATCCCCCTTTTCGTTCTTACAACGTAAAGTCTTCCATTGTCTTTCGAATCTCATCGGCTTCTACACCGATGTATTGTAACGTTTGTCCTTGAGTCGCATGACCAAATAGTTTCATCAAATAGTACACGTCTTTCTTTCTCTGGTAATAGTGATACCCAAACGTTTTTCTCATACTATGCGTTCCCCATTGTTCTGAATCAATACCGCAAGCCTCAGCAGCCTTATGCAAGAAAGTATGAGCCATTTGTCTTGTAATGGGTTTATCTCCTTGACGACTTGGGAAAAGCCAATCAGAATCAGCACGATTACTTGTGTATTTCGCAATTTCTTGTTGTAAGACTGAATTGAAATACACTTCTACGGTTGTATCTGTTTTTTCCATTTTAATTTTCATGACATCTTTTCCGCGAACATCTTTTACACGTAATCGTAAAATGTCACTGATACGTAAACCTGTATTAATTCCAAAGTAAAATAAAAAGTAATTTCGATATGAGGAATTTTGTAATAACCAATCTTTCATTTCTTCAATTTTTTCTAATGAACGAATCGGCTCTTTTGCTCCAGGTTTTCGTCCTCCTTTCGCCATAAAACACGACCTCCTAATTCGATGCTGTTATCTATAATATGTAAAACTTACTTTAACTATAACTATTTTTTGTTAAACTGACAATCTTTTTCTTTTTATTTTATAGCGAAAAAAACCAGTAATACCATAGAAAAACGCATGATATCACTGGTTCTTATGAGCTTAACATTTTGTATGTTTTATAAAACCTATTTATCTTTCTAATCTTTAAATACATTCCAAAAAGTGTACCTGTTAGAATAACAAAGTAATCCATTTATTAGATGTTTCTGAGAATGGTTAATGATATTATTAATTGTATATAATAGAGTAAATAGATTGATAGATAAGAAAAGGGTTTTATTATTTTTTTAGATATTAAAATGACAATTTACAATTTTTACTTTGATAAATCATTACATGATAGCACTATTATATATAAGGACATGGCTCTAAATATATACAGGGGCCCAAAACTATTTGCTTTTAGAGGGCTTCTAGATATTTAAATAGGAAAAAGAACAATCGTATCAAGAACGATATCTATTAAAAATCAATTTAAATAGATATACAAACTCAAAAAAGGTCAAGAATTTAAAGGTACTAAGATTAATAAGAAAAATTTGGTTTTAAATCACTTGATTCAAACATACTAAATGTTTACAGTGTATAATCATTATAGGAACTTAAAAAGTGAGGAGGGATAGTATGCAATTCTACAAGATATTAAGACAAAGGGAAATGAAGAAAGAATCTTTTTGCAACTTACTTGATATGCAAAAGTATGATTATGTTAAAGGGAATTATCCGAATTCTTTCGCAATAAAATATAATCCTGATACATTTAACCAGTTGCTTAATAATAGTCTGACATTCAGAGAGTACCAGAGCAGATCTATCCAACAATTATTTGTTACAAATCAAAAGTTCCTCGCTATTTTAAACTATATTAATTTGTTTAATATGAAAATGGCAGATTGCTTATTTGTTGAAGACCCTAATAGTTTGTATTTGGAGGAATATGATGAATTGTCCTCGGAAAGTGTTGAAGATGTAGTCGGTAGATATGGCTTTAATATAAAAGAAATTACATTTATTACAAATAATAGTAAAAGAAAAATAGTTCTTCAGAAAAATGGGGTAATTGGAATAGACAACGGGCTGACGGAGTCTGAGTATTCCAAATTACTAAAACTTATTGATACTCTAAATTTTGGACTAAAGGTAATTGACACATGAAAAAAGCTCTCAATGAATTCATAAAATCAATCATAAAATTCACTGTAACTTTTGTAATAACACTTTTTACTGCTATTATTTCTTCAAATAATACAAATATCGTATATGATTTTCTAAATCAACATGGATATTCCGATCCTACAACACAAAAAGTTATTTTGAGCGGTATAATTGCTGTTGTTGTTGGAATTATACAATCATTACTTGGGTTGCTTTATAAAACATTATTATGGAGTATTAAAAAATATTTTGAGCGGTTGACAGTGAATATAAATTTTAAAATCAAAAATAGAAATAAAGAATTAATTAAATTTAAACCAGTAGGTAGAGAATACCAAGAAGAACAAGTCGATATTGAGCTAGAAATTGTCCCAGCTGGTAAACTTTCAATGTTTATATTAAAACTGTTAGGATTGCAGATAGAGATTTTCTTTAATCCGCAGATAATTGATGTCACTTTAGTAAATGATAAAGAATGGCTCAATGAAAACGCGAGTACTAGAGTCAATGAGAAACAAACAATTTGTATTAGTCTTTTAGAAAATTACCGTTTAGGAGGACTTTCTATGAAATCTTTTATTATGACAGAGAGTATAGTTATTCTTCCTAAACGGGTTAAAAGAGATACTGCTCATATAGATTTTAAACTCACGTCAGTTGTGGGAAGTAAGATAAGTAGTGCATTATGTGATTCTAATATAAAAGAGTTAAATATTGAATGTGAAGGAGGTAAATAGATGACAAAAATATATTCTAATATTTTTTTAGTAAATAATATTAATAGCTTATCTTCTTTGGATGAAGTGTTTAGAAGACAACATAGCGAGTTACTAACTCATGTGAAAAAAGATGAAAATCAGGTTGCTGGTATGTGTGATTCTGAAAAAAATTTCATTTATTCTTGGAAAGAGATAGGTCAATTAGAAGAAATGAGATTACCCCAAATTAATGGTAATAACAATTCTATAGAGGAAATTATTTTTTATCAGAAGGCAATTGCTAATATAGAGTACTCAAAAAAAAAGCGAAAAGATAGTAAAGGGAATTTTCTACCAAAAGTTGATAGAGTAAATGATTTAGATATTGAGTCATTGTTTTTTGAAAAAGGGAATAAAGTGTATGTACTCATTCTTACGCCAAATGATTACCATATTAGTAGGTTTAAAAAGCTGATTGGTGAAGACATTATTTCCCTCACAAATACTGACTACTCTCTTGAACCTGATATATTTAACTGGTTATTTTATGTTTATACGGAACGTGATGGAACATTAAACGATGACACGAAATTAGAAAATATTAGTGGTTTTGTGGGAAATGTAACTGATGACGCCAATGTTTTTACAGGAGCATCTTACCAGACGACAGAACTAATAGCGACTAAAGCATTTATAAGTAATGGTGGAGAACTAAAAAAAATAACACTTAGAGTTAGAGACACAGATATAGATATTACTTGTATGGTTAATGAAAATTCTACAGTTGTAATAAGTTGTAATCCATCAGAAAAATTAAGAATAATGGATAACATGGATAAGGCAACTTTCCTATTATTGTATTTATATGGTTACTTAATCCTTAGGTTAAAACAATTGTATATGAATGAATCTGATAAATTTATCAAAGAAGATAATCCCAAATTTTCAAAGAAAATTGGGATTGATGTAATTAAATCAATTATTGAAAAAAATAATATTTTATTGAAAGATCTCGAGTCATTTTTGCTAGAAGTCTCATGTGAACAAGAGCACAGTTAATAATTATGTTCACTTAATCAAAATGACAGGTTCTTTTGCAGAGATTCTTAACAAATAAATATTTAGCTTGAGGGCAATTAAATCTCATGTAATTATCAATAATTTTTACAATTCATAGTACGTTGAAAAGCCACAGCTTGGTCGCAAACTGTGGCTTTTCTTATATAACATGAATGGATTCTATTTTTATTGACATATGTGCTTTTTGCACTTGAAAATTATGTGAATTTTAAAAAAAGTAAATGTAGGTAAATAGAGAAAAATGATGCATTCTTATAGAATGGTGTATATCCATATTGAAGAAAAATTTATAGGTTAAAGATATATATAGGAAAACACAATTAAATATCGTAAAGATAATCCATGTATCATCCGTTCTTTTGAAAGTGTCGAAAATGTCAATTAGTATGTAATTTTTATATAACAAAGAAAAAAACGTAATGGCTGCGTAGTAAAATAAAATTGTTTTACTAATAATAAATATAAAATTTGAGAATAATGACTGGATAATTTATAGTTGTTGACCTATAGAATAGAATATAAAATATTGCATAAAGGTGAAATCAGATTCTTCCCTTGGAACTGTCCAAATTCAATGTTTCAATTAATTAATTTTTCAATGTAATCAACCAAACAGAGTACTTATTACTAAGCTTCACCCTTGATAAATTAACTGGATGGTTAGCATAATAAGGGATTCAGGCTAACCTTATATATCCTTCTTTAAGCCAACTGTTTACTATGTAATTAATGTGACCATAACAACTTTTTTCAATTAAAAAAGTTCTAGAGGCCAGAACTTTACGGTTTAAACTATTTCCTTTGCCCCTGGTTACAGTCACGCTGGTACTGGGACTTTTAGGGGGGAATAAGAATATGTTATTTAGATGTTATACCCAATGTCAAAAATCTAGAGTTTTTCATTTCAAAAATACAACTTATACTTATTTGAAACGCGTCAATTACAATGTATATGTTTTGACACGTTTATTTTAAAAAGAAATTAAAATCCTTTATTTATAAGGGTTTTGTTATTATTACATTATATTTATTATTATATATTTATTATGTGTTTTTTAGACTAAAAAATACGTACTGAAATTTTCATGTTAATTAGACTACATGGTTGTAAGAAAGGATTGTTGGTAGAATGGTATTTACAGATTTAGAACGCTCTTTACAACAGGGGGTTCTCACTGATATTCGAGGAATTGTTCGTACGCTTCTTCAAGATATGGACTATGTTGTTGTAGAGGAAGATAAATCTATTATTACGGATGCGTTTGTTGAGCAAGTAATTGTCTATTTAGAAAAAACACGTTTTTTTCAGAAGTGGATAGAAGTGGATTTTTCTACTGTTGAGCTAACGGAGCTATTGCAACAGATGGAATACTCTATGCGGAGAAGAAAGTCTACCTTAAGACAGCGGAACTATTTTAACAGTTTACTATATGATTTAAGTCTGCGAGAAGATATTCCAAAGGATTATTTATGTATGAAAAAGAGACTATTGCAATTGGAGCATCTGAAGGAACAGCAGAAAAAGGAAAAACTTCAAAATTCGGTCTCTACGAAATAAATTAAAGTATGAAAAATTTCTTGGAGGAAAACGTTTGGACGCGCAATAGAAATACCAGAGAATATAAAACAGAGTGAATTAAATCAGTTATTTAGTAAGATATATCGGAAGCAATGTAAGATACAAAGAGGAAATGGGGAGAATTTTGAGGAATAATATAGTTATAAGAATATAGATACTTAGATGAAGCCCGTACATATATAAAACATTGGTGGAACAAATAGATGATATTAGGATATAAAAAACGTTCATCCAAAAGGGGGAAGAGATTATGCCGAAAGCTTTCTATATGGATATTGAGTATTATGAGAGACCTGCAGATATATTGCGGATGCTTGGACATCCTATGCGTTTGATGATCGTTCGAGAATTAATTTCGAAAGGACCATTAAATGTATCCGAGTTACAGAAGTTACTACGTGTTCCACAATCTACAATGTCACAGCAGTTAATAAAGTTAAAACAGTTTAAGATCGTTTCCTATGAGCGAAAAGGAAATGAGGTTTATTATATAGTGAGTGACGAAAAAGTGATTGAGAGCATGAAGAGAATAGAAGGTTTGCAACAGTGGACGTAAGAAGAACTGGAGAATATTTCTACAGATTGAGATAAACTTTTTTATAGTATATATGATTTTAAAATAATGTAAACGATTACGCGATATGTGGAATATTCTATTTGTAAAAAAGGAGGGTATGCTTATGAAAGCAACAGGTATTGTACGAAAAGTAGATAATTTGGGACGAATTGTAATACCAAAAGAAACAAGAAAAACTTTACAGGTGGAAACAGGCGATGCTTTAGAATTTTTTGTAGAGGAAGATGCGATTGTTCTACAAAAATATACACCTCATGGTACGTGTCCTATCACAGGAGAAATATCTTCAAGGAATGTAAAACTAGTAGGTGGAAAGCTGACGTTGAGTCCAGAGGGTCTAAAACAACTGTTAGCTGAACTAGAACAATACAAAGTGACTGTATGAGAAGAATAGGAGGAGAACTCATTGGAAACGAAATTACAATCATTTCAAAAGGATAGAGGTAAGAACATACTCTTTTCACAGGAACACTTATTACAAGAAGCGTTTCAAAAGAAGAAGGATATCACGTTAATTCTGTTAAAAGGACTACATATAAAAGGAATAATAACAGGATATGATACTTTTTCTATTTTAATAGAATATGAGGGGAAACAACAGCTTGTATATAAACATGCAATCTCCACGATTCGATTCTAAAATAAAACAGTAGCATGAAATCCTTGAAAGTCATGCTACTGTTAAAGAAATATTATTTAGCTTTTACAGCTTCTTTTAATGCTTTCCCCGCTTTAAAGGCAGGTGTTTTCCCCGCAGGGATTGTAAGAGCTTCACCAGTATGCGGATTGCGTCCTTCACGGGCAGCACGTTCTCTTACTTCGAATGTGCCGAAGCCAAGTAACTGTACATGTTCCCCATTTTGTAGTGCATGTTGAATGGATTCAAACACTGCATCTACAGCAAGACTTGCTTGCGGTTTTGTTAGTTCGGATTGTATTGCGACTTGTTTTATTAATTCTGATTTGTTCATAAGGCACCTCTTATTATAAATGTATACTTGTATTATTATAAAGATGTAAATGAAATGGCGCAAGATAGCTTATAAGATAGATATAGACAAAACATTGATTGATGAGGTGTTTCTTCTATAAGTGATATTTCGTACTCACACTATATAACAGGGAGTAAATCCCAGATTTACAGGTGTTACAGATTTTAAAACAGTCCACTTTTGAAGAAATATAAGATATGAACAAAGTAGTCGATATGGTATAAGGAAAATGGTGAAGAATTGAAATATTGCATAGTATATGATGATTCCTCTTATTTGACGAATTATCTAGAGTTCAAATAATTCACTACGTATGCATTATTTTCTTAAAATAGATAAAATACCTATTTTTTGAGATAAATTCGAAAAGCGGACGTCCCTATTCCTTTCTAACGAAAGAAAATGAACAGGAGAATACATTTTATGTGAAAACCGTTAAACGCTACATAGCATTAAATAAAAACATTTAACGTAACATGTATGCAGAATTATATGTATGTTTAGCTGTTGGGCACAGGTTTCAACTCACAAAAACCCTATATTATCAATATTAATAATTGTTTAAAAATCGTTATAACTATATATAAATATATTATTAGGTGGAGGTTGTGAAATACAAATGAATACAATTACTATAGAGGACATCTATCAGGAGATATTAGATGGAAAAAGAAATAGATTTCCACGAAATACTTGGAATTTAGATGAAAATAATGAAATGGCTAAGAGAGTAACAAGGTATTTAGTAACAAACATTTTAAATTGGAACGAGGAAGAGATAAAACAGAATTGGAATAACGCAGTAATTGCGAAGTATCGATTACGTGGCGTATTAAAGCATAAATATGACAATAGTCCATATGCGATGATTAATGATCTATATCCGAATCAATTTAAAGAATGGGAATTTAGAATGACGCCGTTAAATTTTTGGACGAAAGAAAAGGCCTTACAATTATTAAAATGGATAATTGAAGAAGAGGAGAAATTATCACCCAAAAAATTCTTGCAAATTTATGGGCAAAAATGGTTAAATGAGCGGCGACTAAGTGCACCTTTAAGGTTGCTCTGGGATGGAAGCCCGTATGCGATGATTAATGATTTATATCCAAATCGGTTTAAAGAATGGGAATTTACTAAGGCTCCTAATAAATTTTGGACGAAAGAAAAAGCGTTACAAGCACTGAAATGGACTATTGAAGAAAAAGAAAAATTAAATCCGGATCAGTTGAAGAATATATACGAAAATAAATGGCTAACTCAATTAGGATTGAGAGGAGCCTGTCAATTATATTGGAATGATAGTCCATATGCAATGATTAATGATTTATATCCGAATCAATTTAAAGAATGGGAATTTAAGATGACACCTAGTGGCTTTTGGACGAGAGAGAAAGCGCTAGATGCATTACAGTGGACAATTGAAGAAAAAGAAAAGCTGACAGATAATCAATTATTACAGCAATACACAATGAAGTGGCTAAAAGGGCATAGACTATGGACACCAGTAGTAAGATACTGGAATGGAAGTCCATACGCAATGATTAATGATTTATATCCAAATAAATATTTGAAAAGTTCATTCAGAGGATATATAAATAAATCTTAATATTATTAAACATCATTTAATTGACATGAAAACTCGAATCATAAAGAATTTTGTTGTAAAGTTTTTTAAATGAAACTACATTCTAGAAAAAGTCGTACGGAAAGACATAAATGAGATATTTTAAAGGGAAACAGTTCAAGCAAGATATTATTTTAATAGCTGTCGGCTACTACTGTCATTTTTCTTTAACTTATCGTGATGTCTCTGAAATTTTAAAAGAACATGGAATCTCAATTCACCCAACAACTATCATGCGCTAGGTTCATGAATACGGAAACCTTAGCTATCAAATTTGGAAGAAAAAAATACAATTATCTTGGAATTTGGATGAGACCTATATAAACGAAAACAAAATTTACAACAGCACTGATAATATTATAGCTAGAAAGCGTTGATATTCTTTTAACTTACTTTTTTTCCATAAATATTACTCCGATTTGAAATATGAAAATAAGACTTCTAAAATGTTAGGTCTTAGAAGTCTTAGATTTTCCATATATGGGTCTTGTAATATTACCTTTCTTGTCCTTCTGTTTGATTCGCTTGGAACTCCATTTTCAGCGCAATACTATCTCCCTGGAACATATTCTGGTCCATTTTATTGTCTTCAAAGATAAACTTTATCCAGAACCAATCCATCTTACCCGCCTTTAATCCACCCGTCTCTGCCCATTTTGAAAGGAATATTTTATGGGACGTGACTTCCGGATTTTGTGATTTTAATTCTGCAAGAGTTGTTTCGTATACAGGACTTTTAGCTGGATCCCAATCCCAAAGAAATTGTACTTTAATATGTTTGCCGAAATCGTCTTCCTGATTATCTTGTTTTAAATCGTTCACGGTATAATCTACTTTCATTAGAACATCTTTAATATCTAACGTACCACTATTTTTTAAATTGAATTTCTTTAAAATTTTATCCCCAGGTTTTAAATTATCTAAATTAAGAGAAGTGGTAGGCTGCATAGCAAGATCTAATGTCCCCGCGGCTAATGTGTTATTCGTCACAACTTGATCACTAAAATACGCATATGTCCCCCCGCCAATTAAAGATAAACCAAGAGCGGCTGAAACCACTCCCATACCTAATTTCTTTTTCAAAGACATGTTTTATTCCTCCCTATAGTATTTTTCCCTATTAAATCAAAAACCTTTCCTCATACAGGTGTAACATAAATTTGAATTTTTTTATTAATCATAAGATACACCTATATTGAGAAAATTACAGGAATATTCTTTATGTATTAGGTTCGCGTGTCCGTCGACATAAGAAGCTTTATTCCCCCAATTATCAAAAAATCTTATTCTTTCTAAATAAGTTAAATAGAAAGAGCGACGAAGTAACCGATAAAAAAGAGACTAAAAAAATATTTCGTAGTCTCCTTTTTGATTTTACTTATTGAACCATAGCAGATACGATTACAGTAAATTCAGAGGTAGCATTCTTAGGGTTAGCAATATAAAGAGATCTTTTTGATATAACACTTGTCCGATTGCCACTTAATACACCAGAGAAATGAGTAGGATCCGTTGCAGCGGACTTATCTTCCATTACATTAAAGCTAATAAAGTCCGGATCTCCGCCTCCTATAACCTCCCATTTCAAATATTTTGTTCCTGCTGGAAGATTCTCAGTACTAAAGTTGCCACTTGAACGATTTTTCTGTCCTGGTTGTGGCTCTTTACCTGATCTTACTCTTGCAATCTCTACTGTCGCTTTTGTTTCCATATCCATTCCCCATTTCATAAAAAATATATTTTGAATCAGGTTACTACAGTAACCTAACTAAAATATACAATTTGTAGAAAAAAATGGGTATTGAGAAATATTAAAGCTTCTTTATTCATAAATTAAAGCATATATGTTTATTCCAACTAATGATGTCGCATTTCGAACATTATCAATGTACATTTCTTTATTTTGTACTACTTCAGTTCGATTTTCGTGTAAAACATCACTAAAAATAAGATCATCTATGTCCCAAAATTTATCTTCCATTACGTCAAAAAGAATATCATCTAAATCACCACTACCTGCTAATTCCCATTTCAAAAACCTTGTGCCTTCGGGTAAATTTACAGTGCTAAATAATTGACCTGGATATATAGTTGCTACCAATTGCCTCTTTTTTATCTTCATGTTCATTAGCCCCTTTTCCAATAAGCATCATTTACTAAAATATATATTTTTTAGAGGTATTTAGGTATTGATAAAATCTACAGAATACTTATTTATTGGTGAATGCGAAAACATAAAGATAGTTAAAAAAATTACTTTATTAGGCTGAGATTTTTTAGCCGTTTAAAAAGGTATACCTTTATAAACAGCAAAAGAACATCTATGAAACATTGAAATATCAAGTTTATAAAGGTGATGTAAACATTTTTATAAACGTTTAGTTTTAATGAATACCTTTATAAACGAAAATGGTATAATTAAGGTAACAAATGTAAGGAGGATACCAAATGTGGCGAATGTTTATGGATATATACGAGTAAGTACAAAAGATCAAAATGAACAACGTCAATTACATAAAATGATGGAACGTGGGGTGGAGGCTCGGCGCATTTTTGTCGATAAAGCAAGTGGACGACATTTTAATCGTCCTCAATATCAATTATTACGAAAAATATTGAGTACAGGTGATATTGTTTACATAGATGCTTTAGATCGTATGGGCCGCAATTATGATGAGGTAATTTCAGAATGGAAGTACATAACAAGAGAATTACAAGCTGATATTGTTGTTTTAGAAAATGAAACACTGTTTGATAGTCGAAAGTTTCGTGAGATGGGGGATATGGGCCGTTTAATGGAAGACCAATTTTTATCTTTGCTTTCCTATGTTGCGGATCAAGAGCGTAAAAAAATTCGCCAGCGACAAGCGGAGGGGATTGCTGTAGCAAAATCTCAAGGAAAACACTTAGGCCGTCCTCAGGTAAACCTTTCGACGCTAAGCAAACTACAATTAAATATAATAGAAGAAACTTATTCAAAGTGGAAGAGTGGAGAAATAACTGCTGTTATGTTTATGGAAATGTTAGAGCTAAAGAAAAACACGTTTTATAAAATAATGAAGGAATATGAAGAAACCAAATAAAACATATTAGCCGAATATCCTTTAGAGTAGGAAATTCGGCTAATTTTATGTCGAATTCTGCTTAACTTATATTTTCGTTATAATGTGGACGGTACCCCATAAACTAATCATCACTTAGTAAGGAAAGTAATAAAAATGCCCTTTTTTAATGAAGATGAAGATTAATATGTAATACTGTCCTATATCCATAATATGTGCTTGCATTACTAAAAAGGGCCAAGTTAATAAGAACAAAGAGCAGTTAGCAAAAGCTAACTTCCTAACAGGTTCTTCAAAAAATAATAGAAAAAAAGATTAACTACGAATCGAATTAAAAAATAAAATTGCAGGGCATGTTTAAATTTTATTTTAAAAGATGTAAAAACCTAAACTATACATGCAATATTTTACTTTCCCTGTTAAGCTATAATGGTAAGATAGTGCATTTTGTATAAGCATATTTTTAAGGAAGGTAGGTACATATTTTTGGATAACAATAATACAGGAAACTCCACAATGATTATTTATATATGTCTAGGCATGAGCCTAGGATCGGCTTTTGGATTGCTTATTAATAATCTTGCTTTAGGGATAATACTTGGTATGGCTATTGGTTTTGGTGTTTTTAAATTACGTCAAAAACAATAAATTAATTAAAATATATAACATAAAACATTTGATTTCTATAAAAAGATAACTTAAATACATAATAAAAGAGCTTGCTTTGAAAAACCACTCAAAGTAGGCTCTTTTATTTACTTTCAATTAGGTTATTCAATCAACAATAGTGTATATATAGAAGGATTTTTATTTATGTATTATTAGCCATACAATACTAA
>NZ_JXIS01000220.1:0-372 GCF_000836715.1 Bacillus sp. L_1B0_5
GTCTTGTGAAGAAGGATATATTACGAAAACAGTAGATGTATTCCCAGATACAGATTGTGTACGAATTGAGATAGGCGAAACCGAAGGTTCGTTTTATATCGAAAGCATTGAATTAATTTGCATGAACGAGTAATTGATTAATATTAATAAAAATAAGATTTCTAGCTAACCAGTTAGAAATCTTATTTTTTGACTTAAAACCAATTACAATAATAGCTTTTCAAATGGGACATATCATAACTTTTTATATTTGAATTCGTCACGAAAATTAAAGGAAAGTGGTTATTGTGATTTATAATGAAAATTGTGGGGAAATGTACAAATTCGAATCTAATCATGGTGGATTAGGGTTCTGGTGCAAAAAAGCTAAAT
>NZ_JXIS01000221.1:0-2183 GCF_000836715.1 Bacillus sp. L_1B0_5
TATAAATGCTAGTTTAAATATGTACAGTAACGCTTGAATAAACATGTACATTTTCAACAGGATTATACATACTAACTCTGAGGTGGTTAGTGTGTATATCAAACTAGATATTCCAACAGAATTTGAGGTTAAAAGTCTTACAGACTTGCCGAATTTTAAAAATTTAATGGAGAACTTAAAGATGAAAGTAAATAAAAGTCAGTTGGCAAGAGAATTAAATGTTGATCGACGTACCATTGATAAATATATGAATGGTTTTACACCAAAGGGTACAAAAAAGAAAACATCAAAAATTGATGTACATTATGAAGTAATTGTAGATCTTTTATCGGATAATTCTAAACAAACCTTTTATTATATGCGGGTACTATGGCAGTATCTAACAGATAATCATGGCTTACAATGTTCACAGTCTACTTTTCGTGCTTACATTAATAGAAAACCAGAATTTAAAAAGTATTTCGAGGAAGGGAAACGAACTGTTTCAAGCAATTCGGGAAAAGTTCGATATGAAACTTCTCCTGGTGAACAAGCACAATTAGATTGGAAAGAAAGCATCAAATTTGAAACAAAAGATGGTGAAATCGTCTATGTAAATGTGGCTGTACTTTTATTGTCTTATTCACGGTTTAGAGTTTTTCATTTAAACATTTCAAAGTCTCAAAGTGTATTACTATCATTTATGACAGAGGCATTTGAAACGTTTGGTGGTGTACCGAAGGTAATCGTTACAGATAATATGAAAACTGTCATGGATGAAGCACGAACAGAACACTTTTCAGGGACAATTAATAATAAGTTTGCACAATTTGCCCAAGATTTTGATTTTAAGGTACAACCTTGTATTGCAGGACGTCCAAATACAAAGGGAAAAATAGAAGCACCAATGAAGCTTTTAGATGAAATTCATGCCTATCAAGGCAAATTCAGTTTTGAAGAATTACATGATTTCGTACAAAAGCTATGTACAAGAATTAATCAAACGTTTCATCAAGGAACTGGAAAGATTCCTATGTTCGCTTTAAAACAAGAAAAGAATCTCTTACAGCCACTCCCCCAGAGTACAATAAGAGATTCCTATAAGATTAAACATAAGCTTGTAAAAGTGAATACATCAGGAATGATATCTTACAAATCAAATCAATACTCAGTGCCACCTGAGTATCAAGGTAAGACCGTCGGTCTACAAGTTTATGATAATCAAATATATGTTTATCATAACATGAAGTTAATCGTACAACATAAAGTCAGCCAATCTAAGCTTAATTATAAAGAAGAACACTATAAAAAAGCATTGGCGAAGTCATTGCCTAAATATCCGAATATTGACAATTTAGCGAAACAAAATTTATCCGTAATTGGTGAGGTATATAAAAATGAACAATAGCTATCAACAATTAACAACAAACCTAGAATATTTAAAATTAAAACAAATGGCTCAACATTTAGGAGAAGTCGTTGATTTTAGTATTAATAACCAATTGTCATTCGTGGAAGCGCTTGTTAAGCTTACAAATTATGAAATTGACGTAAGAGAACAAAATATGATTCATTCTATGGTAAAAATGGGGGCATTTCCTCATCGAAAGGAGGTTGATGTATTTGATTTTGACTTCCAACCAAGTATTAATAAACAACAAATTTTAGATTTTATTTCTCTACGTTTCTTAGAACAACAAGAAAACATAGTATTTTTAGGCCCAAGTGGTGTTGGGAAGACACATTTAGCAACATCAATTGGTATAGCAGCAGCTAAAAAACGAACAAGTACTTATTTTATTAAATGTCATGATCTACTTCAAAATTTAAAACGTGCAAAAATTGAGAACCGCTTAGAATCTCGATTAAAACACTATACAAAGTATAAATTACTTATAATTGATGAAATTGGATATTTGCCAATTGATCCGGAGGATGCAAAACTATTCTTCCAACTCATTGATATGCGTTATGAAAAACGAAGTACAATCTTAACTACGAATGTTAATTTTAAATCATGGGATGAGATTTTCCAAGATCCTAAAATTGCGAATGCCATACTAGATCGTGTCTTACATCATGCCACAGTTGTGAGTATTGTGGGGCAATCATATCGAATTAAAGATCATTTCAGTAAAGAAAATGATTAAATTTGTACATGTTTAAACAAGCGAAAATGTACATGTTTATGTTGACATTTACAA
>NZ_JXIS01000222.1:0-204 GCF_000836715.1 Bacillus sp. L_1B0_5
TTGAACGCCTTGAGGTCCGGTAGCGCCGGTAGCGCCAGTAGCACCCGTGTTACCTTGAGCACCTTGAGGTCCAGTAGCACCGGTAGCACCTGTGTTACCTTGAACACCTTGAGGTCCAGTAGCACCTGTGTTACCTTGAACGCCCTGAGGTCCGGTAGCGCCAGTAGCACCCGTGTTACCTTGAGGTCCAGTAGCACCCGTGTT
>NZ_JXIS01000223.1:0-1081 GCF_000836715.1 Bacillus sp. L_1B0_5
ATCATCTATTTTTCCGACCATGCGGTCGATATCACGATCATCCCTCACTGAAGGATTATAAATATTAATTACAGTTGGTTCAGTAGACATTGTTGCTGCAATCCCTTCACCAATCTCACCTAATGTCTTTTTATTCAACGGTAAAACTGCTTCTGGCCCCGCTTCTCCTGCACCTTGCAACTGACCATTACTCATACCGAAAATGGTAGGTCTAGTAAAGATACCGCCTTTTGCACGCCATTGCACATCGATACCAGATGGGAAAGTAATGTCTTTACCCAAAATATTTTTCGTACTAGTCTGCAGACTGAAGTGTGGCATTTTAGGCATTTCCGGTTTCGGAATCTTTAATTTCAAATCACTGAAAAACCCTTTGATTTTATCAATGAATCCCTTTACTTTATCTACCGCATCTTTTATCGGATCAACAATAAATCTCTTTGCTGCATCAAATTTTTCTTGCGCTGCATTCTTTACAGAATCAAATTTTTCCCGTGCCGTATTGTACATATCATTGAACTTCTCTTTTGCAGAATTATAAGCTGAAATCACTGGATCAATAATGTATTTATAAACTAAATTCCATGCCGTAAGTGTATAAGATTGGATTTTGGCCCAATTACCTAGTATCCAATTCGCTAAATCATTCAATTTTTCTTTCGTTGCATTCCACAATTCCTGAACAGGCTGAATGACATATTGCTTTACTAGATTCCATGCTGCGGAAGTATATGATTTCACTGTCTCCCACTGTGAATTTAACCAAGAAACAAGCGCGCCGATCTGTTCTTTAACCCAATCCCATGCTTCTTGAACAGGCTGAATAATATATTGTTTAAATAAGCCCCAAGCAACTTGTGCAGAAGCCTTTATAAGTTCCCACTGTGTACTAAGCCATGTAACTAATTCACCAATTTGCGCACTTATCCAATCATACGCTTCCTGGATCGGCTGTATAATATATTGAGATATTGCCGCCCATGCAATTTGTGCCCCTGCCTGAATGAGTAGCCAACCTGCTTCTAAAACTGTAGAAACTGCTGAAATAATCGGGTCTAAAACTGTGAGTATTGTATCCCAT
>NZ_JXIS01000224.1:0-209 GCF_000836715.1 Bacillus sp. L_1B0_5
GGTGGTCCAGAAGATAAAATCAAACAGGTTGTGCAAGCCATACAAAGCGCCTATACCCACAGTGAAATTTATACCGTCCCAAAGGAAGAAATGCCATTTCCAACAAGGAGAGCGGTAGGAGGACGGATGGTATTAAAGAGAAAGCGGCTAGATGCCACGTTATCACTAGCACGCTATACACGTGATGTATTACCGATGTTAGGAAGTGC
>NZ_JXIS01000225.1:0-1144 GCF_000836715.1 Bacillus sp. L_1B0_5
ATTTTAGTTTTGCAACACCCTCAAATTATTAAAATCTTAATGCTTTAAGTAGAAAATTATATAAAACATAGAAAAATTGAGCTATCAAGGCACCTTGCCATAAACTTAAGTTAGAAGAAAGATAAGGGTGTTTTTTAAGATACATATGTAATATAAAGAGATTCGTTCCACTGGCTGAAAGAACGATTATTAGGCCTCTTTGAAGGTAGTCTCGGAGCTTTGCTTTTGAAAGAGTGAAAATTGTGCCCAGTAGAAAGCAACGATTTGGTTCTCGTTATCGAACTAAAGTCATAGGACTTATTGAGTTTATTTACCGTGAGGAAATAGAGAAACTGAGTGGTACCGCAATAATCACGCCTCAGGAATCAAGCGTATAATGCGTATTTGATTGTGGAGGTGAGATTTTTTATTGTTTAAAGTAAGAATAATATTTTAAAAAGATCATAGAAATTCAAGGCAAAACAGGAGAGAATGATTAAGTTATTTAAAATAGATTAGAAAAGGAAGGGATAATAATGTTTTAAAATTCTTTTTTAATTAATCTAAGAAAAACCGTGCAGGATGATATCAATGGTTCTGTTGCAAAGTTTGAAAAAAATTATAAATGGGTGGATAAATAAGGGGAATAACTTATGCAGTGGCCATTGATTGTTGTAATTCATTGTACACTGAAAAGGCAAGATTTGTTTGGAAATTTCGCCTCTGTTTATATATAGCCTGAATCGTTTCGATTCCTTTTATGGTACGAGAAGCATGACGAGGAGTTTGAAATCCAGCTGATTTCACAAACCGACGTTTGATATGTCGATGATCTTGTTCAATAAGATTATTACGATATTTAATGGTACAGTGATTGGTATGTACATAATACTCAGCTTTCTGTAATTTTTTGAATGCACAAAGTAAAGCTGGGGCCTTGTCTGTCGTAAGAACCGATGGTTCTCCAAAATGTTTGACCAATCTTTTCATAAAGGCATAAGCAGCTTGATGGATTACGTGTTTTTCAAACTTGAAAGTCCAGTGTATGTCCATCACTATCAATCGCGCGGTATAAATAACACCATTCTCCTTTGACTTTGATATACGTCTCATCTAAATGCCAAGTATGGAGTGCCGATTTTTTTTTTTTTTTTTTTTTTTTTTT
>NZ_JXIS01000226.1:0-369 GCF_000836715.1 Bacillus sp. L_1B0_5
ATGCGGGTGTGGCGGAATTGGCAGACGCACTAGACTTAGGATCTAGCGCCTTTGGCGTGGGGGTTCGACTCCCTTCACCCGCACTTTTAATAAAATATCTCAAACATGTCTTGCGGAAGTAGTTCAGTGGTAGAATACAACCTTGCCAAGGTTGGGGTCGCGGGTTCGAATCCCGTCTTCCGCTCCAATTTTCAATATGACATGCCGGGGTGGCGGAACAGGCAGACGCACAGGACTTAAAATCCTGCGGTGGGTGACCACCGTGCGGGTTCGACCCCCGCCCTCGGCACCATATGCGCCCGTAGCTCAATTGGATAGAGCGTTTGACTACGGATCAAGAGGTTAGGGGTTCGACTCCTCTCGGGCGCG
>NZ_JXIS01000227.1:0-464 GCF_000836715.1 Bacillus sp. L_1B0_5
GTTTCCTTAGTGATAACTGGTATTATCATGTTAATAAAAAACTGGGGTGCCATAACGGATTGGCTTTCTGAAAAGTGGTCTGAATTTAAAGATTGGTTTGGTGAATTGTGGGATAGCATAGTTCAAACTTGTGAAGATGCTTGGTCATCCACAGTTGATTTCTTTTCTGGAGCCTGGTCAGATTTTTTAAATATGGTAAATGAGTTCTTTGAACCTATCGGTCAATTTTTTGCTGATCTATGGACTGGAATTTCTGATACAGCATCGGAAATTTGGACAGGTATTACTGATTATTTTTCAGAATCGTGGTCTTCATTCATTGAATTAGCTGATAGTATATTATCTCCTTTAGGTGAATTTTTCAGTGGATTGTGGACGGGTATTGTTGAAACGGCAACTTCTATTTGGGATCAATTAAAGACAGCTTGGCAAGAAACATGGGATACAATACTCACAGTTTTAGA
>NZ_JXIS01000228.1:0-730 GCF_000836715.1 Bacillus sp. L_1B0_5
GGAAGATTACAAGCAATATAAAGAAGAATTTGCTTATATCCAACACTCTCAATTCTATATCGCATTAAAGAAATTAAACTTACATAATATTATCTCCATTGAAAACGGACTAGATGGTCGTTATACAATTAAACTCACTCATTTTATGAATGAGGAAACAGAAAAAGCAAATCCGTATGTATATATTAGTCCTGTTATATTTACAAAGGATTTCTTTAAGCTATCTATAGCAGCTAAGAAACTTTTCTTAGACATTGCGATGCAACAACATACGGAAACAACATTAAAGCGTTCTTTGGACAAGCAGGACGAAAGAGGAAACAAAACTCACTTCGGTGGGATGTATCGTTTCTTACATAAAAAATATCCGCATCAGATCCGTGCGGTTATCGAGGAATTAACAACTGCATTACCATGTACGGGGAATCCCCTATTCAAAATTTGTAAAATGCAAAAAGGTGTAAAGCATACAAAACGATATACGACGTTATATCTGTCTATCCATTCAGACTTCTTATGTTCGAAAGAAGCTGGAGAAGAACAACATAGGGATCCATTTACACCAAAAGCTACCTATGCTAGAAAAGCAAAATTTATCGAAGCAGTCTTACAAGAAATGAATATCGGTGAACTGTCTGCAGACATGAATAAATTCATTCATGTATTAAAGTATACTTGTCATCGTCAAATTCGCAGTGTAATTCGCGGACTACGTGACATGGTTGATCGA
>NZ_JXIS01000229.1:0-357 GCF_000836715.1 Bacillus sp. L_1B0_5
AGGAGTATCCATTGGAACTGTAAAATCTAGATTAAGCCGAGCAAGAAGTAAAGTTTCAAAACTAATAGGGGAGGGTAGTAGTGATGAACAGTAAAAAAAATCCTGACTGGTATAGTAAATTGAAAAAAGGCCCAATGGAGCATCGGAAAGATGAAGAAGAATTTATTTATAAAATAAAGCAATCGGTATATCAAAATAGTGAAGTGGATTCTGTAACAAATAAGAGACCATTTCGTAAAAAAGTATTGCCTGTTGTAGTTGTGTTGGTTTGTACAATGTTATTTTTTATTGTTCAACAACCTTGGCCGGATGATAATAAATCACCGGTAGAAAGTAGTACTCAAATTAAGCCTAAAA
>NZ_JXIS01000023.1:0-14690 GCF_000836715.1 Bacillus sp. L_1B0_5
CATAGGATATTCATCCCGATCATATCCTTTTTTCGTGGGAACATTTGCTAATGATTGTTTTCTCCTTTCTGCGGCTCCATCCCGATCAATTGTACAAATATCTGTCTTTCCATTTGTAATTGCATCTTTAATATGTGCCGCTGTTTCTGGATACTTATTTGATGGAAGCTCTATCATTTGTACAATATCTTGTGATCCACTCGTTTGTTTTGCAGAATTTGAATTTTGAATTGTAGAACATCCTGTAACTAATAATCCAACAGCTAAAAAGCTACCTATAATCTCTTTAAATTTCATTGTACTCCCCCTTTTATTCCTCGTTTATTTAAGCGCTTTGGGTTTCTTGAACAAGAATATTAATAAAGAACTAATGCTCAAAATCCAAACAACTACCTTCCCAATATTCAATAAATAACTTGTTTTATTTTGTATTTGACTAAGCATATTTGTTGCGACAGTAGTTTCAGTATAAAAATCCAGTGAAAATAAATATGCCATCGCTTCTGTTAAGCCCATGCGTGCTTGTGCTGGAATTACCCAAAATACCATTGGCGCTACAAAAAATATAATGATCCAAGCTACAGCTCCAAAATCAAATCCCTTAATATTATAAAAAGGACGTTCAATAAACTTCATATCCCCCATCTCCCTTCAATTTTTGTTATTAAAAATTAAGGATTCAATATGCGGATAAACCCTACATTTTCGATATATTTAAAACCTCTTTGTTTCAAATCGTCTTCGATTTCATCCCTCTTTTCTTTACCTTCAATTCCATGCATCAATTCAAACTCATACACTGGTGTAAATTCTTCTTGTTCTTTGAACATGGCATTAAGTATTTCTAACTCTATTTTTGAAAAATCACTTTTATTTAGTAATTTATCGGTAAATTTTGATGTTAACAATTTATGAAATTCTAATATTTCATTATTTATTCTAAATATCCTTATATTCTCTTTTAACATCCATTTTAAACCGTCTTCCATACTTTCAAATTTTCCAATCAAAAATTTAATTTCACCATCTGATAATTTCCTAGTATCTTCAATAGGGAATTTAGGCTTTGATGTAGGTTTAAATATTTTATTAAAAATCTTCATTTCTATCCCTCTTTCATTCTCTTGATTTTATAAGAAACATTGTCCTTCAAATACTGATTTTATTTTAAATTACGAACGTTCAATGGATCCTAAAGACTATTTTATTCGTTTTTTCAATAGCATTTTTATTACGGTTTTATAATCTCACAAAAAGATGCCTTATCATACCCGCCTTCTTCAAAGTAGATTCTTGTTCCCCCTGCACCTTTACTAATTATCTCTTTCACTGTTTTATCTTTCTCGGATAACCAACTGCGCACAACACTACCTATATTCCCTTTTTTTCCGTTACTATCTGTAAAAGATTTGCGAATCATTTTTCAACCACTCCTTTTTTCATGAAAGTACCGATTTTGTTTCATTTTTATATTTTTTCTGAAATTCATTAGTGATATATCCATTAATTGAAATAACAATTATAAAATACGTCAAAAATTTAAATTCAGTATACAATCCAACAATTAAAGTCCCAAAAATAAGTACAAAGAAAGAGATAAAGGAAATTACAAAAGCATATTCGTATTTCTTTGATTTTTTTATTGCTTTAACATGTCTCATAACATCCCATCCTACCTATATAAAATCCAGATTTTAATCACTCTCTTTTTATTCAAATTATAACTTGTTTTATTTCTTTTCTTTTTCTTCTTTAAATCACTCTGCATTAGATGGAATTTTAATTATCTTTTGTAATGATTTAATCTTTTGATCTTTATCATACTCATATTGAATTTTATATACGCCTTTTTCAGTTGTTACTTTAAAGTAATCACCAAATAAATCACCGTCTCTTTCCTCTAAAATTTTTTCTTTTGGAACACCAAATTGTTTTTCTAACAGTTGCGATCTCTTCATCTCGTTATAAGAATCAACTTTCTCCCACTTAGCAAACATAAACTTATAGCCAAACCAAACCGATATACCAAGAAACATAATTAATAAACATTTAACTCCTGGATTGTCACTACTCATAATTACCCCCCGCTTCATCATCCTCATTTACTTTCGCTCACTTGAAAAAAACATATATAAATTCAAATGATTAAATCTTGGGATTTATCCGAAAATTTAAAGTGGACTTTCCCATTCAAACGTTTACATTCACACCAATCACTGTTCCATTTAGCTTGTAAAGTTGCAATTAGACTTGGTTTAGGATTTGCATAATGGGTTTCACAATAATTTAATATTTCCTCTACAGTCGCCCATTTCCTATGTTTATGGTAGCGTAAAAATGATTTGATATTTTCAATCATAATTGAATAATCAGTAGCGCCCTCTCCCCCTTTGACACCACCAATTTGTGTTTCGTGATAGCTCTTAATAAAGCTTCTTATCGATTTAAAACCTTTCTTTTTCAACTCATTAGGAAGACGATTATATCTTGCGGGGATAGATATATAAGCAATTATGTCATCGGAGAACCTATCTTTTCCTATTTCAAGTAGTCCAAGTTTGTGTTGCTCTAAGATTTTTTTTACACATCTAGGTATATGTCCTTTCCGTTGAGGAATTGCAATATAAACATAGTGGCCATAATTTAACCTATCTAACGCCTGATCTATCAGTTTGAAACTTAATGTTGTCTTTAATTCAACGATAATATCACAAGTGCCATGTAACCCTAATACATCACAGCCTAAAACTTCCCCGTATACATTTGAACAACCATTTTCAATTAAAAATGATTTTACAGGTGTAAATAAATCCGATTCTTTTAGCTTTTTCATTAGTTACCTACCTTTCATTGTAGAATAACAATTTTACAAAACAATGCTTAATTCCCTAGCATTCTCCCTCACAGTAAAAGACAGGTCTTTCACACTTGTTGCAGATATAGCTAAATTTTAATGTTCCTACAATTTTATTTACAGCCATTGGATCGAAATCATAGCCAACAGATTCATAATCCCATTCTTTGTAATATTCTTCTAATCTTATGATATGACTGGCCACTTTTGCTAAAACAGTATTAATGAAGGATGCTATAGGTGTGTTATTAAATTGGTTTTCGTCTGGATAATCTCTTATGCAAGTAATAAAACTCCACTCTAACCCTTGTAAATCTGTAAAATAACTTCTATCTGTCGACCAATAACCAGGGTCTGCTTCTATATATAATTCCCCATCCCCGCTTGGGTTCAAGTTTAGATCAGTCAAAATAGTTATAGTATTTTTGCTAAAAGGTATGTCAATGCTGCCTTCAATTTTGTAATGCTCTTGTAAGAAAGGATACTTGTTAACCGCTTCTTCCCATTGTCCATTATTAATCAAATTAATTAGCTCTTTATACTCTTTTTTAATCACTACCTTTCCACGTAAAGCCGTGTACTTAGTTGACATTCTCTCTATCTCCCTTCTCGACAAAATTCAAATTTGATTCAATTTTCACCAAGATAGTCGTAATTCAAAAATTTCTTTATCCTCAATGAATTTCACTTCAGTTGTAATTCCCGCTTTTTTTAATTCTTCAAGAAGGGATTTCCAAATGGCGTTATTATCTACCACTATATCTTTAATTTCCCTCATTTTAATTTTAGGTGTAGAAAAAGGACTTACTAATTTTTCAACATTCTTTTTGTAACTCTTAAATTCTTTTTTTACCCTTTCAAAATTTACAAGCTTTAACCACGTATTAAAAAATGTTTCTTTCACCATATTACGAAAGGAAAATCCACTATAATAACCGAATTGAAATAACAAATGATTCTCTCCCCTTTCCATGGCCTTTTTTATTTGGCTCTTTAAACACTGTTTTCTAAATGTTGTGTTTAAAAAATCTTCGAATGCAATCTGATATATTTCAAAATAAATTTGTTTTTCTTGTTGTACTTCTTCTCTTAAAGTGGATAGTTCATTATTGTTGATCGTCTCCATTTCAAATCCTCCCTTTTTTAATAAAATTCAAATTTTATTAAAATAAAACGTTTATACAAAAAGTACCGTTCTGCATTAATTAAACAGTACGGTACTTAATAAAACTTATTTATATTTACTTGCCCAATCTTGCCCATTTACATTATACCCATCTAGATTTAAATATCCTTGCTGACCATCAGATGCACGATAGTAATTGATGTAAATAAATTCGCTTTTATGTTCATTTGCCCATTTTTCTGCTAATTCAATCGCCTCTTGTTCACTATCTACTTCTTTGTGTTTAGTCGGATAAGGAGTTCCAGGTTGATCTTCAATAGTAACAGTAAATACTTCTTCTTTTCTCACTCTTCTTCCACCTTTCGGATTCGGTTGATTTTTATCGAGTATCCAACTATTTCCGACCTTTTTAGCGATTACTTCTCCAGACTGACACAATCCTTTCACACGGTCTGCCGACAATCCCCACATTTCACCAGCTTCTTTAACACCCATGATGTGTTCTAGTGGACTATTCATTAGTTTGCTCTCCAAATATAAACTTCTGTTCCGTTTCCTGCATAATGATTATGTCGTTTATAGTTGTTGATAGCTTCTGATAAATCAGTGTATAAAGATTTTAAACCCATATCAACAGTGATTTCTTTTTTCTCTAAATCAGCTACTATATTGATTTTCTGGGTGTTTTTAAACTCATTTTTGCAAGTTAAAAAACCTTCAAATTTACCTTTGCTACGAATTTCATTCATAAATTCCACCTTTGTTACCTGTACATACTTCATACCCTTTTTCACGATTTCCCACGACATTTTCAAAGCTTTAGCGAAATATTCTTTTACTTTTCCCCCGAATTGTTTTTGACCTTTACGAGCGATTTCCCAAGCTTTTTTCATGACGCTCATCGTTACTTCCTCCTTTTAACCGTTATCGGTTATCTTATATAAAATATAACACCATTAGAAACAACCGTCAACGGTTAAAATGAGAGTTTTCGAACTTTTTTCAGTACCGTACTATTTAATTTTCAAAGATCAATTCTTTCTACAAAATTCAAATTGTAATACAATAACGCTTTACTTAAATTCCACTAAGAGCAAAGTCATACAATGCATCTGCAACATTCTCCACAAGATGATAAGAAACATACTCCTCCAATGCTTTCATTAACTTAGGCTTTTCATCTTTAAAATCAATTGTATAATCCATTAAAAAACTCCAATTCCATGATGGAATTGCGATCAGACAACTATGCCTCATCTCATGTTCACAGAAATATACTGTTGGTGATCCACACTGTTGTAATACTTCAAACACAACACATTTCATCTATAGCCCCTCTATTCTCTAATTTACAAATACTGTTTTATAACTTTTCTCTTTCCGTCCTCCATGCTTATCCCCGCATTTCGGACAATAAGGACCATCATTTTTCTTTTTACAATCTCTTACGTCCCCTCTTGGCAGCGGAAAAACAAATTGACACTTCTCACAAGTGAATTTTTTCTTTGGTAAAGTATTCAGCAAAAAATTAATAACTACATCCATCACAAACAATATCCCCCTTTTCGTTCTTACAACGTAAAGTCTTCCATTGTCTTTCGAATCTCATCAGCTTCTACACCAATATATTGTAATGTTTGCCCTTGTGTCGCATGACCAAATAATTTCATTAAATAGTAGACGTCTTTCTTTCTCTGGTAATAGTGATATCCAAACGTTTTTCGCATACTATGTGTTCCCCATTGTTCTGAATCAATACCGCAAGCCTCGGCCGCCTTATGCAAGAAAGTATGAGCCATTTGTCTTGTAATTGGTTTATCTCCTTGACGACTTGGAAAAAGCCAATCAGAATCAGCACGATTACTTGTGTATTTCGCAATTTCTTGTTGTAAGACGGAATTGAAATACACTTCTACTGTTGTATCTGTTTTTTCCATTTTAATTTTCATGACATCTTTTCCACGAACATCTTTTACACGTAATCGCAAAATGTCACTAATACGTAAACCTGTATTAATTCCAAAGTAAAATAAAAAGTAATTTCGATATGAGGAATTTTGTAATAGCCAATCTTTCATCTCTTCAATTTTTTCTAATGAACGAATTGGCTCTTTTGCTCCAGGTTTTCGTCCTCCTTTCGCCATAAAACACGACCTCCTAATACGATGCTGTTACCTATAATATGTAAAACTTAATTTAACTATAACTTTATTTTGTTAAACTGACAATCTTTTTCTTTTTATTTTATAGCGAAAAAAACCAGTAATACCATAGAAAAACGCATGATATCACTGGTTCTTATGAGTTTAACATTTTGTATCTTTTGTAAAACCTATGTTTTATTACATATCAACTAAAAAGTAGTCTTTAATCATTCTAGGCTCTACTACCATCGCTTCTGATTCATCAAATAAGATAATACATAATTTCATATTCCCAAACTGTTCGCCTGTTTCAGACAACCCCACCAAGAATTGTAAATGCCCTTGTGAAACTCCCCTTACAACACCACCCAATCTTTGACTAGCATCTATAGCCATTTTCTTTGAAATATACAAAGGAATAACATTATTTGCAACAGCAACATATGAGCCATTGATTCCTTTTTCAGATGTTGTATCTTTCTCCATTAATGTCCAAAATGGTTGTCCAATTACTGACTCATCAGGTAAAATTTCCATCATTTTTTCGGTGACTTTATTAATCATCTTAAATTCCCCCTTCAATATTACTCATTAAATTAAATGGTATATCTATTTATTCGACAAAATAAACAGTAAGCCTTTTACATTTAATGTTCATAATTGTATTAGAGTGTTTTTCAAATTCAACTGATAAAAAAACATATATAACTTTAGCATGCAAAATTCATAGAATGCTGGTTTCCCCCTATATAAAATTAGTCAATTACAATTCATAATTGATACAATGGTTCTAATAAGGGTAAAAAATTATTTATAGGAGGTTACTATGTACGATTTAACAATAGGGCTAGAATATGACAAGGCTTTAAATTTAAGTCCGAGATACCGATATGATTTTGTGGGGATTGATTATCAAAACGATTATATTTATGGATTCATTTTCGCTTTTCGTACGATAAAAAAAGGGGATGGAACAGGTAATGTATTAATTGATTTAGTTCACAACTCTAACATCAATGCTCTCCAAGCTCATATACATGGTGATTGTCATTTCCATACTTTCAAATACAAAATGTTTATGCGTAATGATTCAATTAAAATTACAGATCACATTTCTTTAGAAAAAGTCAAAAATGCAACTAATGATGAATATTATGCACTTATAAAAGACCAAAAATATCGATTACTCAATAACGCTAGTTATCAAGAGTCTAAAAATGTATCCTTTGTTAGACATCTACTATTTACAGAATATAATCAGATCATAGAAAATGTAGATACTCTCGAATTAACTTCCATTTTCAAGTTACAACAAGAGCATATATGGTATAACTCTAGATGTTCAAATTATATGAACGTGTCACAATTGGCTAAATTTGATGATACTCTAAAGCACTCCACAAAATGGCAGCAAATCGAAACAATTATCCAAGATAAAATGGAACATTTAGAAAAACAAAAGGAAGACATACTAACTAAGCTTTTAGAATGGAACGATTTAGAGAACTCTCGTTTGATTGAATCGTGAGAAAAAATATTTTATGATGCGCTCTCATCATAAAATATTATATATGTTACTATTAAAGGTAACATATATAATTTAAGGCTATCAAACTAAGGTTCTCAAGACCTTTCCTAACAAAAATTTATGGATTTATAAGTTAATGTATAAACTGAAAGAATATTGTGAATAATGTTAATGCGGTTAAATGAAACTTTTTTACGCGTAAATCGATTGGTTAAGCTACTGATCATAGTGTATTCAATCGAAAAGCAACAGGAGATCGTCACGAATAATTGGCACATACATAGCCTGGTGCACCAATACATATCAAGTGTCCGAAAAAATGTCACACAAGGGATATATGTTGTTATCTGCTTTACTAACAATACATAGTGAAAATTGCCTGGTTGGTCTTCCCTAAATCCATACTGGGCTATTCGTGTTCCCATTTATTGAAGTATATTTTCTAAGCTTGATAATAACTTTTCTTTTTCAATTGCAAGAGGAAATGAACAGTCTGCAACTTTCCTTAAATCTTCTTGTCTATACCGCACCAATGAGTGTAATTTCACTTTAGGAATGCCTTGTTTCTTTAGATAACGGTACACAACTACTTTATATTGAAATTTCATATTGAGTTCTTCGATCCCATCTAACAAGTCTTTTACACTGTATAATTTTGTAGGGAAATTGCTAATCTCAATTTTTTTCACATCTTTACTTTCTAATACTGACTTTGAATACGTTTTCTTCGCCTGCTGTACTGCAACGGTTTCAAACGCTTCTGAAATTGTTGTCTTATTTTTGGAGTTTTTGGCTATTTCATTTAACTTTTCTCTAGCAGCTAGGCTTAATTCATTTACATAATACCTTTCTCGATCAATTAATAAAACGGATTCGTTGAACAAAAATTGCTGAAAACCACTTCTAGAAAACAATTTACGTTTTGTAAATAAATGCGTATTTACACCTTTTGTATCATGTGTAAATAAAGCCTTATTAGCTACCGAATTAATATATATATGATGAATATATGGAGCTATCTTCGCTTGAACATAATCGTAACTACAGCTAAGATATACCGCGATCTCATCAATTGTCATATTAAAATCCGACTCAATTAGCTCTAAATATGAATCTGCTATTTCCTCTAATGTAAGGCCCCCACCAGATACTTTAACTAAATATGAATTTTCCATGTATTTCCCACCACCCTTTATTAGTTATATAGTCTAACATACAAAATCAATCTATGTTTCATATATTAGTAACATATAAAATAAATCTTTTATATGACTCATCCTACATATCCTTTGACTCATCTTGATTAATAATTTTCTGTCTATATCCATATGGATTTTTCTATTTTTATGTTATAAAATTTAATTACAAATAATTCAGAAAGGTGTGTTGAAATTGAATTTTAACTATCCAACTGATCCAGGAACTGGAGTTTATATTCCTGGTGGCGGTGGTCACTAAAAAATAAGCCCCACAATGTAGGGCTTATTTTTTAGCATTATTTAAACCCAAATATTATTAAGTGGGTATATAATTATTTTTGAAGAGCAATCTGTAGGTCATTTACACATGTCAAAAAAGGAAAGCACTTATTTAAATTGCTTTCCTCTCCTTTTTGAAAAATAGGTATAATTACTCATATATTCCGTATATCGGTAACATATATTATATTTTTTTAATTGATACTAACTGTTGAAAGATAATTTATTTTTGAATTTTCTTTTAATTTTAGTTATACTAAGAAAAAGAGTCAAGTCTCCTTTAGGCTATATGTATACAAAAAACCAATTCTACCTTACAAGAATTGGTTTTTTTGTACTTTATTCACTATAAATTATGCAACATGTTTGCGCTTTGCTATCCCTTATCAAAATCATTTTATGATATACTCTTACAGAGAACGTAACAGTGACAAGTCTCTTCTATGTATAATATCTTGTCACTGTTCTTGTCTTTGGTGTCTTTTTCTTGTATCTTAAAAGAGCCAAAATCCCCAATGGCTGGGATTTTGGCTCTTTTACTTTTTTAGTCGTTTATTATGAATTTCCTTTCAAAATAAGTTCAACTTCTTCTATACTTAATTTACTTGCTTTTGCAATCGTTTCAATCGGTACACCAAGTTCATGCATACCTTTAATCATTTGTATTTTCCCTTGCTGAACCCCTTCTTGAATCCCTTCTTTTTTCCCTTCATTACGAGCATGAGCAAACTTTGCAGCTTCATCCATCAACGCTTTCTCCCTTGCTTCATATGCTTGTCGGAAAGAAGAATCTTGACTCATACGTTCCCATTTATTCATCGCTTTTTGTAAAATTGGGTCTTGGTTCATCGCAATATCCTCCAATGTTTGGGTTAATTGTTCGTCCTCATTCGCTGGTAGTAATAACAACCAACGAACAAATGAATCTTCCCAGGGATTTACTTGTTCATTCCTCCACTGTTGCATGAGTTTTTGAATCTCTACGATGTGAACTTCAATATCACTACTTAATACCTTTTGTTGTTGCTGATTCCATAGGATTCCGGTTGTATGAAATGCCTCGTATTCAGGAAACATAACGAAATTTAACAAATTGATCGTAATTGTTTTATGAAGAGAGCTGTATGGCATCCCCTTTTGAAGTTGGGATGTGTATAGCCTTCCCCAGTAATATAAACTTCTCTTAATCATGTCATGATTATTATTCAACTGTATTTCGACATTTACCTTTGTACCTGTATCTAATGTAGCAGAAATATCTAAAATTGATAATTTATCTTCTTCATGTTCTCGGTGCAAGTGTGGGTCTTCTAATTGCAAAGAAACAATAGGAGATTCTAAAGAACCTTGCAACATAGCGTTTAAAAATGCAATAAGTATATCTTCATTTCCACTTGTGCCAAATAATTGTTTAAAAGCAAAATCAATGCGTAAATTCACTAATTGTTGGTTGGACATGGGTTTTCCTCTCCCATCTCAGAAGATGTTTTTCTTTTATTGTACATAAAAGAGTGATGCGCATGCAAACAAGCTCTTTTGTAAATATACATAAAAGCCTGCTTATAGCATTTGTTGTATAGAACGGTGAATTGTTGATTGTAAGAAAAACTTGAATTTATTATACAAAATAACACAATTAATTCAACAAACTCTTTCGGCTATTAGCCAAATTTATCTATTTATAGAATATTTTTCAAAATATGATTCCTAAACTATACCAATTAATGTATGATAAATGTAAGGGATACAAGGCTAGCGATGAAATACATAATATCTCGACTTTTTATATTATAAAAAAATATGAATAGGAGAATGATAGTATGTTGAAAAAGAAACTAGGTAAATTAGGTGTAGGAGCTTTAGCATTGGGTGCTTTAATCCCTTCAACTTCCGCTTTTGCAGAAGAACCAACAACACTTCCTACTAATGGTGCAAATTATGAACAAACAAATTTATCACACACACAAGTCAGCGAAGATTTTAAAATTGAAATTTATGATAAAGATCAAAATTTAGTTAAAGTCTATAATAAAGAAGAACTGGCTCAATTCAATCCACAGCTTTCTTCTACGCCTCTAATTGGGGCTCAAAATAATACAATCAATCCTTTAGCATTAAAAACAACTTCTTTCCCTGGTGCATCTTTCGGTGATTACGTTTGGATTAGAAGTGGAGTAGAATTTAAAAAACCTCAAAGCGTTGCTGTAGAGACAAGTAAATATGTGAGGGATCTAGCTGTAGGATTATACGTAGGTAATACCCCTTGGGGCGAAGCCATAGCAAGGGGCGAATTTACAGGAGGGTTAAATATCCCAACGGGTCATCTTACAGGTGGGATGGATTACTTTAAAATTAAACTTATTAATCGTGGCGGCGGAAAAATCACTATAGATAGCGGCGTAGTATTTCATCAATAAAGAACATAAAAAAAGACCAGGGCGACCCCCTGGTTCTTTTTTATGTTCTTTGATAAATTTTAATTTATTAACTGATTATCGCTATTATAAATTTGAATTATATACGTATCTTTTTTAACCAGCTTTTTGTTTTTATCAGTTTTCATAGCATTATTTATATCTTGCTCAAGTCTTTTCGCATGTTCCTTTGCAGTTGATTCATTTCCAACTATAGGAGTATTGATTGTAAGTGTAACAGGTCCGTTCGAATCTTTGCTATTACTTATTATGGTAGTTCCTTTGTATTCTGGTTTACTTAATAAATCATCTATCAGATTGAAACTAAACAATTCCCATCTATGCTCTTTTTTTGCTAATTTAACATCTTCTTGGACAATATTAATTGTATAAGATGTAATTTTTTTCTTCTTCAATTCTTTATCGATTTTTTCTTCAACTTCTTTAGGTTTTTCTGTATCAGATATTCTAAGGTCTAGAAACTTTGCGTCTTCATCTACTGTAGCGCTAAGAAAATTTTTATCAGTTACTACACTATGAACCGAATCCAGCACTCTATACCCCTCACTTTGCGAGGCTTCTACACTATCAATTTGCTGACAAGAGCCTATTAACATGAGTGAAGAAAAAAGAAGCGGCACAACAAACTTTGATTTTTTCAATTACATCACCTCTCTATTTCTTTCTTTCATCATACACTAAATTTACAGTAAAAAGGAAAAACTGAGGTATAGAAATTCTATAAACGATGTGTTTTTCAATATATTATTTATTTTTTATAATTGTACATAAATAAGTGATTTACATGCAAACAAGCTCTTATATCCATTGACATAAGAGCTTGTTTGACACCATACATAATTAACAGATTAGTTGCGTTTCATAGAAACTGAAAGATTGCCTACTGCAAGAAAAACTCATGTTTAGTATACAAAATCCGAACAAAAATTCCAATACATACATTTAAATTTCTATCCAATCCGATGATTCAAAGCACCATTTCGCTTCATTTTTTATCCAAACGAAAGGATTTGTGCGCCACTTTAAAAAATCACTCTCCAACTTTCAAAATTGCAACTTAATACCCTTTTGCAATAAGAAATTTCACTTTAATATTAGATCGTAAAATGATAAAAAAGCCTTGCTGCAGAAACAAGACTTTTCCTCTTTTATTTTTGTTCGATTACATACCGACTATCTCCCGAAACACATAAACTTGCCGTATTCACTTTTATACTGCACTTTCCTAATCGCCGCTTTACTTCTGATTGTAATTTTTCATTTGCTTCTTCTAAAGAACATGCTGGAATAATAGTAGATTGTGAGTCTGTTGCCTTGCCGCTATACATCACCGAAAATTCAAATTCATATTGATGTATCAAGATTTCTCCACTCCCTTTTTCTTAAAGTTCCTCACAGATCATTCTTATTTGTCACTTGCTCCTGCAATTTTTGAAGTTGGATACGCATTTGCGGTATATACCAGCCTTTTCTTAATCGAATGATCGCAATTCCTACAATTACAATTAAAAAGGCTTGTAGGATAATATCTTGTGTTTCCCATAACGTGCACAAATACAGAAGACTTCCCGAACAAAAATAGTACATGGCCAATAATAGGTTTATATTTGCGATTATCATTTGTTTCTTTACCATAGCGGCTATTCCTGCTAAAACAAGCGTACAAACTCCTATACTTAGTAAAATATATGCAATAACCTTAAAAAAAATCATCCCCACACCCCCTTTCCTCTAAAAATTCATTTAAACCACTTAAAAGTCCGAATAAAGAGCGCAATCTCATTCAATACCAAATGTATTAACAGTTTCTTCAAAATCAATTACAAGCGAATTTGAAGCGTCATTTTTTCTGGAATGGAAACTTTTTATGCTGAAAATCATATATGCATTGTTTTCCAACGCATCCAATTGAAAATCCTGTAAAAAAGGTTGCACCAGCGATTTTCACTCCCCATTGCCACATATTTTCATGTAAAAAATGATGTGAAATATAGAGGCATATCCCTGTACAAATAATGATCCAGATTCCATATTCGTCATATTTTCTTTGTTCTAACTTTTGTTCGTGAAACGGATACACCCGGATAAACAAAAAGGCTATCAGCAAAACTGACAGCCCAATTCCCAATACGATCATTCTTTATCGCCCCATTTCCACTCGATTAAACCTCTTTATAACGCTTCTGTAACAATTGCTGTACACGTACCGCATACATTTTAAAATAGGGAATGTTTTGCGCGGCAACCTTTCCAAAGTCCATTTGCATTAATGTTTCTTCTAACAGTTTGAACTCAAATTCTAGGAATTTATCATGTTGCTTCTGGATAGAATGCGGGATATTATGCAATGCATCCGCAATTTCTCGTACATATGTCACACTGTATTCATCTTCGTTTGAATAGGAAAATACATTTCGAATTAATGTAAACGTTTCTTGCAATATTTCATACCCGATATGATGCAATACATTTTGATTCATCAACTCCCCTCATTCCTTTCTCTATGGTCCTTCAATTCCTGTATTGATTTGGAACTCATAATTTTCTACAAACCATTTCTCACCTTCCAATACTAAATTTAATTTCATAGTGTGCTTTTCTTGTTGTTCTGTTCCATCAACCGTTACAAGATAATCATATTTAACGGTTACATCCGCTTTATTATCAGCGGTTTTGATGTAGTACATATCTGTTATCTTCGCTTTCGTTTGAATATGCATAGAGCCATCATCTTGTATATGGTTATGTCCATCATCTGGCGCGTTTAATAATTTGTTTCGTGCTTCTCCTGTTATCATTTCTTTGATTTTCTCAAATCCTGGCTTTTCTTTTTGTTTGTTATCATTCTGTATTAACAACTCTACAAATTGTTTTGCTACTTCTTGCCCTTTATCTTGGGTATTTTCTGTTAAAACTGTCACGCGCTTTTCCAATGCTCGATTCTCTGTTTTTAGCTCTTTTACTTGTTCCGTCCATTTCTTTTCTGTTTGCTCGACTTTATGCTGTAAGGTACGATTTTGATTCCATAACCATACACTGATACTCACTAGTACAACTATGATTAAACCAACGATTCCCTGTTTCATCCCTAATCCTCCCTTTCTTTCCGCTTATTTCGGCAAATA
>NZ_JXIS01000230.1:0-2102 GCF_000836715.1 Bacillus sp. L_1B0_5
TTATTTTAGTTTTGCAACACCCTCAAGTTACATTTTGACTCTTTATTAGCTGTAAGGTTTTAATCAATAAACATTGTTTCTTGTACAGTTTGAATCAATTGTCTATTATATAACGCTTAATATCCCTTTATACTATAAAAGGATTCCACTCTAGCTCTATACTATTTTATGCAATATTGCTTGCATAAAATAGTATAGAGCTTCTGTGTCCGATTTTGGGTTAACAATTTACTTTCTTCAAGCCATCCCTTGTAACTTCATATATTCCTTTTTTATTAAAGCCTACGCGTTTATTATGATCTAAATTTACGAATGTTACTCTCGCCACCATCTAGATGCGAAAGTTCAATATAGGTGCCTACTTTTAGTGGGGCCATTTTCGATTCATCATTTTTTCATATATTCCTATATATTTATTTGCTATGTACTAACCTGATGTATCCTCTACTTTAATACTTGCATACGTACTGTCAAAATAATTGTGTGGTTTACCTGCTTTCATATTAATTTGCAATGCTTCTATTGACTTACTAAAATGTACTTTCACAAATATAAAATCCTCTATAGCTTTCATCAACTATGTAAATTTATCTCCTTTTAAAATGCATGTAGATTCATGTTTGATTTTCACCTTTGTTCCAAAGCATAATCAAATATATCCGCTTTTTGTCTAACATTCTTCTTCTATATCCATTTTTTTACATACTTCTCTTATATCTTGTCCATTACCAGCCCATTCTTCTTGGAACAGCATTTTTCCGTAGTTGAATATAACGTTTGGAACCGGAAAATCCATTATCCCAATAAGTTTCCATTGACTTTTTTGATACATCTTTTAACCAATTTCCAAATTTTAAGACCCATTTCTTCTCATCAAAATCACTTTGTTGTTTAAATTTAGCATATCCACCAGCTTCTCTCCTCTGGTTTTAGTTATGTACAGACAAATATGTATCTGCACTTCATGCTTGCACAAAACATCTTATTTATTTTCTGAATTTTCAGTATTATATACCCTTATCAGGAATAATTCACCTTATTTCTGATAAGGGTATATAATTAAATTAGGCCTTTATTTTATTGCAAAGCGTAATATATAGCATAGTATGAAGTAAGTTTAACAAATATAGTAAACAAGGAGGATGAGATGAATGAAGTATTCGTTTGATGTTTCAATTGATATACCACCACGACATACTGCAGTTATTAATTTTTATGCCAGTGAAAGTAGTGGGCGGTATCGTTTGATTCTTAGGGATTTCGTGTACAATGGAGAGAATCAAATCATTCTCTATTCACGCACCTTTGAATTGAGCGAAAAATCAGATTTCATTAAGGTTTTCTACGAATAATTTAACATATTATATATTTATATAGAAATGAGGTGATATTTATGTTTACCTTTACTTTCGAAGTTGAAGTGCCCCCAGTTGGCGGATTAATACAGTTACTTGATTCTTCAGGGCTAATTTTATTTAAAAAATCTTTGATTAATGGAACTGAATATACTGCGTTACACAAAGAGAGTGTTTCTACAACTTATGAGGTTTCTCAGATTAGATATTATTATTTTGATGAATAAACTTGTTATGAGAAATTAGGTTTTAGTGCAAAAACTTCAAGAGAATTTCAAGGAATCTATAAATCTTTGAACTGTTGATAGTATGATTCAAGCAGGCATGTGTGATTAGAGGGTGTTGCAAAATAATTAGCCCTTTGAAATTATATCCTGCAAGGGATCCTAGTTTAAAAAGAACCTTTTTTTATAGATTGTGATTTGTTCAATACCTTATATATCAAAAAGTCTAATTCCTGACTAAAGTCAATTACTTTTTTATGACTCAGTCCATATTTTATAACAAGCCGAATTAACTCTTCTTTCCGAGTTTCTATTTTGTCATGTAACAATTTACTATCCATTTACAATAGATGTCTTGCTATTTATAAATTTTACTTCACCAATACTTTATGTCTTTATTCCTTTTCTTTAACACGTTTCATTGCACATCAAAATTTATATTGGTTAAAATTATGTATCTAGTATTTTTCATATTCTCTGTACTTATCTCTATATTTTTGATGGTGTTGCAAAACTCATAAAT
>NZ_JXIS01000231.1:0-841 GCF_000836715.1 Bacillus sp. L_1B0_5
TTTTTCGTTAATACTTTGAATTTATTTTGATATGCAATTCCATTGATGCTATATCGATACATAGCACCACTAACTGTTCCATTCACACCTTTATAAATTTGTGTATGTCGTGCCAGAGGTTCGGAGTTTTCTATCGCTTGTGCAATTGGTTCAGCTGCATTTTGCGCTTGTTCATAATCCGATGCCGCACAATAACAATCCGCTCCAAGTTCAAGTTCTCCATACATAGCATAGAGCAATGCACCTGCTGCGATAATTGTTTTTCCGTTCTTCTTTGGTACTTGAACATATGATTCACGAATAACACGGACTGTTTTTCCTTTTTCGTTTTTATGATACCAACCATACATATTCGCAAAAACAAACATTTCCCAAAGCTCTAATTCCATCAATTGACCTGCAAGTGGTCCTTTAACATGACGGATGAACGATTGAACGAAGTCTAACATTTCATTCGCTCTATCTACATCAAACCAAATATCTTTACGCTTTTTCCACTTCTTATAACGTTCTACAGCAAGAATGATCGACTTCGGGTACTTCTTTTTATTACGCATGACGTTATTCGCATACTTATCAGCATAGTTAACGCCTGGTGTAATAATCATTGGGTTTTCCGCCATTTATTCCGATGAGCTGCTAATTCGTCTTTAGGCTCATTAGATTGAATATTCCCTGCATTTTGGGGTGTCTTTTGTACACTTTTTCCCTTATTCGTCATTCCTAGAGCTTCTAACATTTTATTCTTCTTATCATTCCAAGTTTCAACTTGTTGAGCGAGCGGATGTTTCATTTCATTTACTGCACCAGCCTTGTTTTTATGCGTTTTTGTAGGAGCAAA
>NZ_JXIS01000232.1:0-512 GCF_000836715.1 Bacillus sp. L_1B0_5
TTTCACCTGTAAGATCACCCAAATCTTTCACAAGAACATGTTGTACTTGATCATGTTCAAAATAATTATCCGCACCATTTACGAAAACATTTAAATGTTTTGAAAGGAACTCAGCTTTTGAATGTGCGGACTGCTTCGCTTTTTTGAATTCAATCTCAAGTTGTTCCATCGTAACGGAAACACCAATATTTGGGTTAACCATTTCCCAAACTTTACGATCTTCCCAATCATAATTTTTATTAGGTTCCCAGATTGCAACAAATAAGGAATCATCATCATCATTTTCAAGAACAAGTTTCGCATATTTATAAACACGCATACCAACAGATGAAGCACCCTTACCAGCCGTTGAAATATTAAGCATCATTGGTTGTTCACGAGAAATCTGCGCTGACTTTAAGTTATCATACATGTCCATATTTTCTTGTGCATGGAGCTCGTCATTTAACACAAAATAAGGGTTCTTTCCTTCAAGACCCTTCGTATTTTTCGTTAATACTTTGAATTTATTT
>NZ_JXIS01000233.1:0-219 GCF_000836715.1 Bacillus sp. L_1B0_5
GCAACAGGAGCAACAGGAACAACAGGAGCAACAGGAGCAACGGGAGCAACAGGAACAACAGGAGCAACAGGAGCAACGGGAGCAACAGGAGCAACGGGTGTAACAGGAGCAACGGGTGTAACAGGAGCAACGGGAATAACGGGAATAACAGGAATAACAGGAATAACAGGAGCAACGGGTGTAACAGGAGCGACAGGAGCAACGGGAGCAACAGGAGCA
>NZ_JXIS01000234.1:0-307 GCF_000836715.1 Bacillus sp. L_1B0_5
GATAATACCAGTTATCACTAAGGAAACGGCTGCAATGGTAGCTATCACAGGTAAAAATGCCAAATTCAACGCACCAAATGAAACGGCTAAAGCTGCTACAATTGGAGTTAGAATAATAAACGCCGTACTCAATGCACCCATCACAATTAAAAGCGTTTGATCGGCTTCAGACAATTTACTAAACCAATCCATTACAGCTTTAACTCCATCAACAATTGGAGGTAAAATATCTTTCGCTAATTCTGCAAATTTCTTCCCAAGTGGCTCTAACGCAGCCTGCGTTTCTCTTAATGCTTTTTGAAATTGC
>NZ_JXIS01000235.1:0-307 GCF_000836715.1 Bacillus sp. L_1B0_5
GATAATACCAGTTATCACTAAGGAAACTGCTGCAATGGTAGCTATCACAGGTAAAAGCGCCAAATTCAACGCGCCAAATGAAACAGCGAGAGCTGCTACAATTGGAGTTAAAATAATAAACGCTGTACTCAATGCCCCCATCACGATTAAAAGCGTTTGATCGGCTTCAGACAATTTACTAAACCAATCCATTACAGATTTAACTCCATCAACAATTGGAGGTAAAATGTCTTTCGCTAATTCTGCAAATTTCTTTCCAAGTGGTTCTAACGCAGCCTGTGTTTCTCTTAATGCTTTTTGAAATTGC
>NZ_JXIS01000236.1:0-387 GCF_000836715.1 Bacillus sp. L_1B0_5
AGGACATGTCTGTCACCGACTATTCCTTTAGCAAGAATAGGTGGAGATGAGTTTGCGATCATTGTCCATAACCAAACCGAGCACCAACTATTAGATTTGTGCGAAATACTATTTCATATAACTGAAGAACCATTTGTAATAAATCAACACAGCTTTTACTTATCGCTTAGTATAGGAATAGCGTTGTATCCTTTTGGAGGAACAAATGCCACAACACTTTTACAGCACGCTGATATCGCTATGTATAGCGCAAAGGAAAAAGGTAACAATGCTGTGTGTATGTATGATGAGACATTATCTCAAAAAATAACAAGACGATTACGATTAGAGCAAGATTTACCAAATGCAATTGAAAATAATGAGTTGTTTTTATTGTATCAACCACAA
>NZ_JXIS01000237.1:0-322 GCF_000836715.1 Bacillus sp. L_1B0_5
CTCTCCCAGCTGAGCTAATCCTCCAAAGTGGTGACCCGTACGGGATTCGAACCCGTGTTACCGCCGTGAAAGGGCGGTGTCTTAACCACTTGACCAACGGGCCAAATATTATAAATCCTATGGCGGAGAGCAAGGGATTCGAACCCTTGATACGCTTGTGACGTATACACGATTTCCAATCGTGCTCCTTCGGCCAACTCGGACAGCTCTCCAATGGCTCCGCAGGTAGGAATCGAACCTACGACCGATCGGTTAACAGCCGATAGCTCTACCGCTGAGCTACTGCGGAATAATATTGCCTGGCAACGTCCTACTCTCACAG
>NZ_JXIS01000238.1:0-687 GCF_000836715.1 Bacillus sp. L_1B0_5
AGGAATAGTCGGTGACAGACATGTCCTAAAACGTTTGGCAACTTCTTTTAAAACTCTGTCACCAATCGAATGACCCAATGTATCATTAATGGTCTTAAAGCGATTTAAATCAATATACAGGAGCCCGAACTTATCCTGTGTTTTTTGTGCACGCTTAATGGATCTATCTAATTCTTGTTGGAAGAATATACGATTTCCAATCTCCGTCACCGTATCATGGAATGCAAGATAATTTATCTCATCCTGTTGTTGTTTCATCCTCGTTATGTCTTTTACCATTACATAACTCCCAAAGGTTTGTCCTTCTATCATAATAGGAACTATAGTGACATACCAAAAGAGGATATCCTTCTCATTGTTATTTTTCACACGTAACTGTAACGAAGATGAACTACATCGTTTCCCTTTCTTTATAGCCGATTCCAATTCAGATTTATCTTCATCTAAAAAAATAGAGAAGCACTCTTTCCCTATTAATGCAGCACTTTCTTTTCCTAATAACATACTTCCAGCCTGGTTTATATTTAATACGATACCATTTGAATCAATCGTTAAAATAGGATCTGGATGATACTCATATAAAGACTTAAATCTCTCTTGATTTTTTACCAAATCATTAGATTTGTTTATTAAATCCCGTGTTCTTTGAGTTACTGTTTGTTCTAATTGATTATTAAACACTTTTAA
>NZ_JXIS01000239.1:0-459 GCF_000836715.1 Bacillus sp. L_1B0_5
CTTCCGGTAGGTCCAGTACTTCCAGTAGGTCCTGTAAGTCTGTATGGAAGAATAATTTCAAGAGCCATTGATACTAGTTCTTCTATTCTTTTTTCATTTTTATCTTGAATTTAAATCACCTCATTTTTAAATTAGAATGCAATAAGTTTCGTGTTTTTGGAATGGAACTATCATTTTATTATATTAATAGTAGTAGTTAAAGCAACGGTAAAATGTTTAATAACTGTATGAATCATTTGGAAAGAAAAAAGAATAGTTATGAAAGCATTCCTTAATAATAGACTCATACTTATGTAAGTTAATTAAAAATATGTGGAATGAGGAATTAAATTGAAGCGGAATGATAAATTATCAATAAATAAAGGTAAGATAGCACCTGAGAATATTGGGCCTACATTTCCAGCTCTTCCGCCAATATATATTCCAACAGGAGCAACAGGAGCAACGGGAGCAACAGGA